>UQEY01000005.1 GCA_900540235.1 uncultured Eubacteriales bacterium | reverse complement strand
AGACTATTTAAAATAGAAAAATCACCGTAGGGGCGAACTGCGGTCGCCTTTATAATGTGGGAACGCCGTCAACCTCTTATATTTTTACTTTCAATTAAAATTGCCGCACCTTGAATTATTACAAGCACGAATGCAAAAATTCTCATTGCCATAGCTATAATTTCAAGTGCACTTGAAATTTGGCGAAACGATGAAAGAAGCTTAATATTGTTATAATGTTTCATTGTGTCACCTCTCAAGCAAGACTGCGTGGGCAATACCGGGAATAGAATTACCCTGCTTGCTTGAAGTCGGTGACATAAGCGCACCCGTTGCTACAAACAAAACTTTTTTAAGAAGCCCTTTGTCCATCTGTTTCAAAATATGTGAGCAAAGCACGCTTGCCGAGCAACCGCAACCCGAACCGCCGGAATTCACATCCTGCTTTTTCAAATCAAAAATCAACATACCGCAATCTTTGTGATACCCTTTTAGCTTGATGCCGTGGTCTTTTTCAAGAAGTTCGTAAAGGAGCCGACTGCCCGTATATCCCAAATCGCCCGTTAAAATCAAGTTGTAATCATCAACCGCCGTGCCCGTGTCTTTTAAAAAGTCGCTTATAGTCCTCGCTGCGGCAGGTGCCATTGTCAAGGGTAGACTATAATTTTTTCTATCGGCAATATTTTTCGGTTTTATGCTCTGTTTTTATTGCCGATAGGGTATAAAAATAAAGGCGAACAATGTTCCCCCCTACGGTATTTTTATTTAGAAAGTTTATAACTAAACGCTTTTTCAATCAAAATGCAGAAGAAAAGTCCGACGGCACAGCCGAGTGTATTATGAATCACATCGTCAATCTCCGCATAGCCGAGTTTGAAAACATATTGCGAAAGTTCAATAATAAAGCTTAATGCACAGGAAATCGGAATAATCATCCACCGCTTTGAATTGATTTTGTCAACATTCAAACTACCGAAGATGAAACCGAGCGGATAGAAAAAGAGAATATTGAGTATCGACTCTCTAATCATTTCTTTCATTCCGTGAGCCGCCAAATAGTACGAGTGAAACGGAATCAGACTGTAATCACCTGCCGACTCTGTATTGAGCCGTGAAAACAGAGTAATATACAATATAAAAATCACATACAAAAAGAGAAATGCCACAACTATATAATTGTAGCACTTCTTCAGCATAAAAAGCCTTTTGCCGATACCTAAAACAAGAGAAAATGCGAGCAAGATAAAGAATATTTTTTCATTACTTACATTATAAAGCGTTGTAACAATATCCAATTACCTCAACTCCTAAAATTATACCTCTTCAAAAAATGTATCGGGTTTATTTTGGTTAAAAATTTCGTTACAAGTCATAACCGTAACTAAACGCCTTTTCAATCACAGGGTGCAGAAAAGAACTACAAGTACGCCAAATTTTCATTGACATACTATATTATTTAAAACATTAAGCCATTTATCAGTCAAAATGTAGTTTTCATTTTCAAAAAGACTATTATGAAGTCGAAAAACCACATCAACAAACAATGCTTTTTTTAGTCTTTCCTTATCACAAATTGACGAAAACACCATTATTAATTTTTCAAATTTTTGCTTAATGTTGCCTGACACATCCGTAAGTTCTGTACCAATATATCTTGCAATATCAATTTCCTTTGGGGCAACATAGCCAATAGGATCAATTGCCAAAAGTAAATTATTCTTTGACATAATATTATATCTGTGCAAATCACCATGAATAAGATTACAGTCATCGTTAGCAAAAGTGGAATCATACACATCAACTGCTTCTTGAACGAATGACATTATTTCATTTTTTTTATAATTAAAATCCGTTTCATTCAACTTATTATGCAGTATGTTTGAATAATTGTGAAATAATTTTGAATTAAAATATGTATTAACAGAACTATTAATAACTTTTTCAAAAAAGTCAATCACAACTTTATCATCAAAATTGCTAATTTCATCACACCGTTGCATTAAAATTGCCGAACAATGGTCATCATAATCTAACATTTCGCACATAAAATTAGCACTAATACTTTGATAGCATGCTCTTTCTTGCTCATATCTGCCAATAAACGGAGGAATAATTTTAAGTACACATTTGCCATATTTTATGCTGTGTGCAAGAAAAATAATACCAAAATGTGAAGTTTTTATAACATTATAATCGTCAATTTGCCACTTTTGAAGTAGATTAGGAACTTCTTGTTTTAAAGTTTCGACCCACTTCTGCGACTCTTTTGGATAATGTTTTTCCAGATAACTTTTTAGTCTAACAACATTGTCAAGAATATTATCAATTTTAATATTGTTTTCCCTATCTTTAATAAGCGCCTCAAGATATTTTAAATCAGCCGGATATGTCAATTTAAAATTATTTTTAAAATCAAAATATAACTCAATATCACTGTTTTCCGGAAGTTGTTGAGTAACCTCTGTAAGATCCGATTCTGAATCAAAATTATCACAAAGTTCTTTAAAATTAAAACCTTCAGGTGACTGCATCAAATAATAATCTTCTCTGTTTACCTTTTGAAATTTGTAACAACCAAGTGAATCAGTAATTTTTTGAGCAGTAACAACTGCCGACTTACCTTCAAGCAAGTCAAAATACTTATCAATTAGTTTGCCACTAATCATTGGGCGAACAGCATCACAAACAATCAGCTTTTGACAATCATATTCTAAATCAATGTAATCAATAACATTTTTAAGAGTACGATTTCTTGTGCTACCGCCTTCAATCAAATCGATGTCATTTGCTTTGCAAATATCAGCAAGATAAACACTGTTTGCTTCAATGTTAGTTGCAATAATAAGCTTGTCAATATTTTTCGCTTGCAATATTGATTCAATTACATATTCAATTACCATTTTGCCATTAACCTTGTGGAATTGCTTTGGCACATTACTGCCAAATCTCGTACCAACACCGTTTGCAAGAATAGCTACTATATTCATATTTGTTACCTTTCAAAATATTATTTCAAACCTTTCAAAGCATTTTTAAGATATTCGGTTGAACTTTGATTTATCCTTGCCAATTTACTATGGACTTCATTCCAATCAATAGGTTTGTCAATATCGCATTTTTCATTTCCGACAACACCCCTGTCTTGCATTCCAAACATTTCAAGAATATTTGTAATTTTTAAACTTTGCCTTGTTCTCATAAAGGCAACAAAAGGCTTTTTAAACAAAATAGAAAATACAATGCTATGAAACGAATTTGTAATTACATATTCAGCATTTTTAATTCGTTGAACAAACTCTGCCGGACCATCAGTAAAAACATTATAAATATTTTCGTCATCCAAATCTTGTTCAGCGAAGTAATAAATATCCAAATTCTTTTGCTTGGCTAATTTTTTAGCATATGCAATCGCCTTTTTGTTTCTATCTAAAATATAAAGATATATGTACTTTTTAGGCGGTTGTTTTAAACTTGTTTCAAAATCAAAATATGATGTATCACAAAGCATAACCGGGTCGCAACAAAATTCTACATTTTTATCGGTTAAGCCTTGCAAAAACTCTTGGCTTTTCTTCTCTCTCACGGAAATAAAGTCAAAATTCTTTATTCCGTCTTTATATGATGCCTCAAGTGGATTCAAGATATTTCTTGAATCGGTGCCAATACTGGCTGCATAAGATACTTTTCTTGTCCCACCATGGCAATTCAAACAACCAAGAAAAAATACATCAGGATAAAGTTCTGCGAATTCAGGTCTAAACACAATATCAGAGCCAACAACAATAGCATCCAACTGACTCACATAAGTTTTAAAATCAAGTACTTTAGGCGTATTGAGAGCAATAGGCAAATATTTTTCATCAAAATTCCTGTAATTTTCTTGTCTAATTGCAAACTCTTTGCTGTGCTTTTTCATATTTGTTTTGTGAAGCAAAAAATGCAGAGCCGGTTTTACAAGACCTTGCTCCTTAATTCTTTTCTTCACAAGTTGCAAAAAACCTTCTTGTTCTAAATTCGGCAAAAATTGAATAACATTAACATTACAATCAGGTATAATTTCTTCTATTTTCTTTTTGAGAGAATATGTAACGATTTTAGCACCAAAATTATCTGTATAAGAAAGTGAAATAATACCGATTTGTGTTTTTCCATTTGTGCTAACCTTTAACTTTTCATTGTCAAAATTGCGAACAGGGCAAACCCTTTGACACATTTTACATTCAATACAAGCTTCACTATCTATTATAGGATACAAGAAACCTTCATTATTTTCTTTCATAGATATAGCATGCTTTGGACAAATGCATTCACAGGCAGAACAGCCACAGCATTCCATATCCGACTCAAATAAAACTACCTTACTCATAAAAATTTCCTTACATAACTACTTATGGTTTCTATATATTTCTTTTAGCCGATGAACAATCGGATTGCCGATAACATATTTTTCCATGACAAATTCTATGCCGTTTTGGTTATAATCTTTCCAAAACTCCTCTTTTTTAGCCTTGTAATAGTGGGGATGTTCCAGCGAGGTTTGATTAACTTTAGAAGAATCAAACTCTTCACAAATCAACTTGTCACTGATTTTGTCAAACAAGTTTTTGCCCAAATCACTGTTAATCAAAATGAGCGATACACCCTTATTATCATTAAATGACGAGTCAAGGCTGTCAATTCCCCAAAAATCTGCAAGAGTAATATCAGCAACTCTTTTTTTACTTGTATAATTACATTCGTGGCAACTTCTTCTTATTATATAATCAGAATAAAATAAATCTCTGTAATATCTTGAACTGACAATTTTACCATTATTAAATGTTAGTGTTTCTACACGGTCTTTCCATCCAAAATCTTTTTTATTCCTGAAATCCACCTGGACAATATCACTGCCCATCTTTTCTTTTCGATATTTTAAATAATCACTCCATACTTTTGGGCTCGGAACACCATGACACACCAAATCTACAGTAATCAAATTTGTCATATCCACATTTGAAACAGATAGAAACCTTTTTAAGCCATCCACTTGACAAGGAGTGCCGGAAAACATTACATTAAGACTATTGTTCAAATCTTCCTTAACTTGTAAATAGGTATTGCCCATAACACTTTGAACATATTTTGAACCTCTAAACTCATCTCGCTCTTGCTTTGTTGTAGCTCTTTTATGTACAGCCATAAAATTTTTGTCAAGTGCACAACCGTAAATCACACCGCCTATATCCAAAACATAGTCAGACAAGGCAGTAAACACACCGCCTGAACGAGAGTTAGCTCTAATATTTTCGTCTTTATTTTTACATCCATAAGCAATAGGATAAACTGTATTTTCCATATTAGCTCCTAATCATATTAATTATCCTTTTTTAGTTCATTATAATCTTTTTCAAAATTTATTAATATCGGATGATGCTTCCAAATTTGTTCTTCTTTTGGTGGAAACTGCATATAATCACCATATCCGGTTTCCAAAACCTCCTGCCACTTTGAAGTGACCTTTAGAGTTGTATCCTCAAAAGGAACATCAATAAACTTGTCCATCAAATCGGGTGAATAATGTCTGTGCATTGATGAAACAGTTTCAAATGAAACAATTTCTAACGACCTGTCATCATCATACTTTGTTAGTTTTTTTAAATATTTTGCACGAAGCTTAGCTCTATCTGAATGTTTTGTAAAAAACAAAATAACATTACATCCGAATTGAACAAATGAACTCGAAAGAGGCGGTGCAAATTCTCTGTTAAACAGCTGATAAAGCATAACATTCAAGTAAAAAAGTTTTCTCTTTATTTTACCATTTGGCATTCTGTCTGCAGGCATAATATCAATAAACAAGCCATGATGATACTTGCCTGGGGCATCATCTTCTTGTAAAAATGTTGTATGATTTTTTCTTATTTTAGCAAATGATTGTGAAAAACCAGCACTGTTTTCTTTGTTTTGAAGAAAATATTTATCTGTGTCAGCATTTTTATTCCACAATTCAAATAACTTATTATAGTCTTCACGCATCATCATACAATCAACATCATCATCCCAAGGAATAAAGCCCTTATGTCGAATAGCACCTAAGAGCGTGCCTCCGGATAAAGAATACTTGATGTCATTTTCTCTGCAAAACTCATCAAAATATTTTAAAATTTCTAATTCTGTTGATTGAATACCATACAAGGTTTCATTTGTTTTATCCATAATATCCTCCAACTATCATTTAAAAATCACTTTAATAAATTTTTTAACAACACAATTTACAACATAACCACATACCATACTAATTACAATTATCAATATAACTGCCAAATATGGATTAATATCCATATAACAGAATAATCTTAAAAGCATAAGATGAATTAAATACATCTCAAACGACATATTACCGACAAATGTAAGTATCTTGCCTTTCAAATTGAAAAAGCCCGTAAAAAAGACTACTGCAGGACATAATACGATTGTTGAAAGAAAACGCAATAAATTTTCTTTATAAAATGGTTGCAAACAGAACAAAACACCAAACAATAAAATTGAAATTACGAACAAAAATACATTAGCTTTTTTTGTTATTCTAAGTTGAGGTAAATATTTTGCAAAAAACGCACCTATTGAAAATGCTAAAACACTTGTGTACCACATTGATTGCCAACCAAGTTTCCAAACTACTGATATATATATTACAGATATAATAAAAGTAATCAACTCTTTGTGTTTTTTGGATAACAAAAATGATATAGCAAACACAATATAACAAAAAATTTGAATTTTTGGATACCAGCTTACCCAAGTTGGTTGAGTAACAGTAAAAATATCATACAAAATTTCTTTTGTTGTCAAACTATAGCCAAAATCCACAAATTTCAACAGTACCAAATTAATCACAAAAACAATAATAAAATCAAAATAGATTCTTAAACTATGCTTTAATGTCCATAATGTAAGTGGTTTTACTGCTTTTTTTGTTTTGTCTATGCCATTGTATTTTTTTAATGAGAAATAGCAACCATATCCCGACAACAAGAAAAATACAGCAGTCAAAGCGTAACCGCTTTGCCTTAATAAAGAACCTGCAGGGCCAAATGCATCAAAATATTGAGAACAGTGATGCAACACAATTCCAAGAATAGCAAGTCCTCGTATAACAGAGGTTGTACCTCTATCCATAAAATTAATATCACATTGAGTCTGTTTGTTTGTCATAATATTTTCCTTTTTATTTATCAACCATAAATTGTTTATTTTTCAAACAATTATCATATTGTCAGTATCGACTAAAAGCTTTTCGATTCAACTTACTTCAAGTTAGCCTATCAAAAACAATGTTTTAGTTATTTTTACACAACTTCAAAAAATGTGTCGGGTTTGTTTGGGTTAAAAATTTCGTTACAAGTCATAACCGTAACCAAATCTTCGGTTTCGCTAAGATTAATAATATTATGAGTCCAACCGGGAATCATATGCACAGCCTCGATTTTATCGCCCGAAACTTCAAAGCTTACCTTTTCACCCGTATTAATATTGCGTTCCTCAATCAGCCCGTGACCTGAAACGACAATGAAAAGTTCCCATTTGCTGTTGTGCCAATGCTGACCTTTTGTAATACCCGGCTTGCTGATATTTATACTCACCTGACCGCAATCTTTTGTATGTACAAGTTCGGTAAACGAGCCACGGTTATCGACATTCATTTTAAGCGCATACTTAAATTTATCGGTCGGAAGATATGTTAAATAAAGGCTGTAAAGTTTCTTCGCAAAGCTGCCGTCAGGCATTTTCGGCATCATTAAAGTAGTAGTTTGCGCCTTAAACTCATTCAAAAGCTCAACAATTTCACCAAGCGTAACCTTATGAGTAGTTTCAACAAAGCAGAATTTACCGTTATCATCAGGCACGGTTTCAACTGAGTCAAATTCGCAGTGCTTTTCCTTACCCTCCAAAAGGTCAAACATACCTTCAACCAAATCATCAATATACAAAAGTTCAAGCTCAACCTTTGGGTCCGTTACGGTAAAAGGTTCGTCATTCGCTACTGCCCAGCAAAAAGTTGAAACGGCAGAATTATACTTTGGTTTTGAATGACCCATTAAATTAGGGAAACGGTAAACCGCAACCTTTGCACCTGTTTGCTTGCCATAGTCGAAAAACAAATCTTCGCCTGCTTTTTTGCTCCTGCCGTATTCACTGTTGCCGAAACGGCCTGAAAGCGTAGCCTGAACAGACGACGAAAGCATAACGGTTGCCTTGTTATTATACTTTTTAAGTGTATCTAAAAGTGTCGACCCAAAGCCAAAATTGCCGTTCATAAAATCTTCTTCGTTTTTCGGTCTGTTCACACCTGCAAGGTTAAAAACGAAATCGGCTTTTTGGCAGTATTCTTCAAGCTCAGCTTCGCTCGAATCTATATCATATTCAAAAATCTCGTCAATTATTATGTTTGGACGAGTTTTGTTTTTGCCGTCTTTAATATTTTTAAGGTTGTTGACAAGGGCTGTACCAACCATACCCTTAGCACCTGTTACTAATATGTTCACACCGATTCTCCTATCAGTTTTGAGTTTCAAACAAGTCAAATTCTTTATAAATATTTCGTCTTTCGTTTGCTTTTTCAACTGTTTGATTTATATTGATTTTATCTCGTTTACCGAAAGCCATTCTAATCAAATATCTTGTACCGTAAAAAAGCCAGCCAAAAGGAAGAAGAAATTTAAGCTTTTTACTGATTTTCCATTTCAAATAAACAATATTATTCATGCTCTTGATAAACTGACCGAGCATAGAAGTATTGCCGACGCCGTTTTTGCCCCTTGACGAAATAATCATAGTTTCATGCTTTCGTGTATTGTCTTTTATTCCGAAGTTGCCGCCGTCAAAAATGTCAATCATCATTTGAGAAAGAAGCTCATCATCCTCGTTTTCCGTCGCCCAAGCTTTTTTTGGCATACCTAAATATTTAATTGAAAGTGCGGTTAAAAGCTGCGCAAATTTCCAAAGTCCGATTTTTTTAAGTCTTTCTTTAAATATTTCTTCAAATTGCTCATTAGTAAAATTGTTTGCAAAAACTGCCCAATCACACAAATGCCTAAGTCCTACACCTTCGCCTGTCAAATGGTGGCAGGTATGAAGAAGCAAAATAAGCCCGTGATGAAAGAAATCGGGAATTACCATTTCACCGTCAGGAGTTTCAATTTTTTTTGATGTTTTAAAAACATCTTTCATATATTCTTTTGCAATTTCACCGGCTTTGCCCTCCGGCATACCGGCAGGAGCAAAGTGAAGTTCAAGAATGCTTGTACCATTTTTAAAAGAAATATGGCAAATATGATTTTCCGGGTTAGGAGTATAACCATTAGATATCAAAATTTCTTTAGCCTTATCAAATTTGCCGGCAGGCACAAGAAAATCAACATCGCCCATCGACCTATACATAGGCTCAGGATAATAATACGCCGAGGCATAACCTTTTAAAATTACATAAGGTATGCCGTTTTCATTCATCAAACGGTTAACATAAGCGTGGTCTGCATTTACGCTCAAATTGTTTGACACACCAAGCCCGATTTTTTGCTTGTATTTTTCAATCGGAGCATTATTTTTATAAAAAGCAAGTGTAAAAACAGCCTGCGCATATGCTTCTTTTTCAAGCTTGTTCCAGTCGATATCCTCGTCAAGCTCAAGCTTAGTATCAAACAAAGCATTTGAAATAAGGCTTAACAAAGCCGATTCAGTTTTTGTTAAATTCCTCATTTCAACACCCGTTTTCTACTTATCTTTTCTCCAAACCATTTTATTAACTATTCCCGTATAGCTTTGGATAATTTTAACAACCTTTGTGCTCACATTTTCCTCAACATAATCAGGAACAGGAATACCATAGTCGCCGTTATTATTCATCTCAATCGCCGTATCAACTGCTTGAAGCAAGCCTTTTTCGTCAATACCCGAAATGATAAAGCAAGCCTTATCGATAGCTTCCGGCCTTTCGGTCGAAGTACGAATACAAACAGCAGGGAAAGGATGACCTACCGATGTGAAAAAGCTGCTTTCCTCCGGCAAAGTACCCGAATCGGACACTACTGCCATAGCGTTCATCTGCAAGCAGTTATAGTCGTGAAAACCGAGCGGCTCGTGCTGAATAACTCTTTTATCAAGCTTAAAGCCGGTCGATTCAAGCCTCTTTTTACTTCTCGGATGGCAGGAATAAAGAATAGGCACATCATACTTTTCTGCCATTTTGTTAATAGCATTGAAAAGGCTTAAAAAGTTCTTTTCTGTATCAATATTTTCCTCACGGTGAGCCGACAGAAGAATATACTTACCCTTTTCAAGTCCTAATTTTTCGTGAATATCGGAAGCCTCGATTTCAGCCAAATTATTGTGCAAAACTTCTGCCATAGGAGAGCCGGTAACATAAGTTCTCTCTTTTGGCAAGCCACAATCTGCAAGATATCTTCTTGCGTGCTCCGAATAAGCCATATTCACATCCGAAATAATATCAACAATTCTTCTGTTAGTTTCCTCCGGCAAGCACTCGTCCTTACATCTGTTGCCTGCCTCCATATGGAAAATCGGAATATGAAGCCTTTTAGCACCGATAACCGAAAGGCAACTGTTTGTATCGCCCAAAACAAGCACTGCGTCAGGCTTAATTTCAGCCATAAGCTTATAGCTTTGAGCAATAATATTTCCGCAAGTTTCACCGAGGTCGTCACCGACTGCGTCAAGGTAAACCTCCGGGTCATCAAGTTTTAAATCTTTGAAAAACACACCGTTTAAATTATAGTCGTAATTTTGACCTGTATGAGCCAAAATGACATCAAAATATTTGCGTGTTTTATTAATTACAGCCGCAAGCCTTATAATCTCCGGCCTTGTACCTACGATTATAAGAAGCTTAAGCTTGCCGTTTTCTTTCCATTTAACATTATCGAATTTGCCCATTTTTGCCTCCGATTACTTGTCCATCTTTGCAAGTTCTTCCTGAATGTATGTAAGACTTGCAATCTTTTCCTTTGTTTCCTCAAGGTTAAGACGGCGAGTATTGTTAGAGTTAAACTCGGTCAAAGTGTTCCTCTGCTCGTCACCCTCCTTGAAATATTTATCGTAATTAAGTCCACGATTATCGGCAGGAACACGGTAGAAATTGCCCATATCAACAGCCTTTGCACATTCTTCGTTAGTAAGAAGTGTTTCATACATTTTTTCGCCGTGACGAATACCGATAACTTTAATATCTTCTTTTTTGCCGCCGAAAAGCTCACAAACGGCCTCTGCCTGAGTTTGAATAGTACAAGCAGGAGCTTTTTGAATAAGCAAGTCGCCGTTTTCACCGTGCTCAAATGCGAAAAGAACAAGGTCAACAGCCTCTTCAAGCGACATAATAAAACGAGTCATTGAACCCTCGGTAATAGTAATCGGGTTACCCTGTTTAATTTGGTCAATCCAAAGCGGAATAACCGAGCCACGAGAACACATTACATTGCCGTAGCGGGTACAGCAAATCTTAGTCTTGCCCGACATTCTCGACTTAGCTACCGAAACCTTTTCCTCGATAGCTTTTGTAATTCCCATCGCATTAATAGGGTAAGCCGCCTTGTCAGTCGAAAGGCAAATTACGCACTCAACGCCTTCTTCAATAGCTGCCGTAAGCACATTATCCGTACCGATAACATTAGTTCTTACAGCCTCCATAGGGAAAAATTCGCAAGACGGAACCTGCTTCAAAGCCGCTGCGTGAAATATGTAATCAACACCGTGCATTGCACCCTTTACCGACTGCAAATCACGAACATCACCGATGTAAAACTTGATTTTGTCGGCAACCTCCGGCATCTTTGCCTGAAATTCGTGACGCATATCGTCTTGCTTTTTCTCGTCACGAGAAAAAATACGAATCTCGCCAATGTCGGTTTTTAAAAACCTGTTGAGAACAGCGTTACCAAATGACCCCGTTCCACCTGTTATCATTAATGTTTTTCCTGTAAATAAGCTCATATTGTTCTCCTTTTAAAAACCAATTTTATCTTTTAAAGTATTGATTTTCCTTATGAATTTAGTTTTATTACTTTTTCCGCAACAATTTTCAAATGCTTCTACACCATTTTTTTCAAATTGTTTAAAAAAGACTTTTCTCATGTTTTTCATTTTAACGCTGTTATAATATGATGGGTTATATTTCAAACCCTTTTCAACATTTTCTGAAAAACAAGTTATTTTTTCATTATCTTTAATTTCATCAAAAATTTGTTGTCCCTTTTGCGAATGTGTAACAACTAAAGATGCTCCTTTGTCATCATTGAATTTTGGGTTAACTTTATCTATTCCCCAAAAATCAGCTAAAGTAATATCGCTTTTAATATTGTCGCCTTTAAATTGACAATCATAACAACTTGGGCGCAAGTAATAGTCTGCCACAAAGCCTCTTAAATACAAATCATCTCCGGCAAACTTTTTATATTCTTTTTTATTTTCAAATTCACATGACAATGAATAATTTTGCCATCCATTTGATTTATTTCTAAATGAAATTTTTTCGACCGTTGAATCAAACTCTTTTTCCAAACTACTTTTATAACAATTCCATACAGCGGAAGACGGAACACCATGACAAATTATATCTACCGTTATTAAGTTATAATCCTTTGAATATTTGCCTAAATAACTTTTCAGTCCTGCAATTTGACAAGGTGTTCCGCTATATAATACTTTTTGGCCATTTTGCAAACAATTTTTAACTTCTTCAAAAGTAATATTTGTATCGCTTTGCAAATATTTAGAACCTTGAAGTTTTGGCAAATCATCAACATCTTCAACTTTTATATGCTTGGCAAATGAGAAATCATCGTTCATTGTGCAGCCAAACACAGCACCATTTTTCTCAAGAACACTTGCTGCAAGTTCTGAAAACATACCACCTGAAGAACTGTTAATTCTGATGCTTTCATTGTTAGAATATGCTCCATAAACTTTTGCATCAAATGATTTTTTTCTGCTTGCCTTATTCAAAATAGGACAAGATTTCTCGCACATACCACAATCAATACATTTGTCTTTGTCGACAATCGGATACCAAAATCCTTCTTCATCGACAGTCATTTCTATACAATTTTTAGGGCATATTATTTCACAGGCTTTACAGCCGCAACAATTTTTCTTGTCTTTTATATTAATCATTTTTTCTTTTCACCATAGAGAAAATCTGTTTAAGTTCATTTTTATTTCTTTTATCCACAACAAACGCAACACCAAATATGAGTAAATACAATACAATAGATGCAACAAAAGACAAATAAACATTATTAATTGCTTGTCCGACAAAATAAGCAACCACGGAAGCAACGAGTTGATATAACAACATTCCTTTATAAGTTTCTTTAAATAAATACATAACAGAAATGCCGATGTTTTTACCATAATATATATTCATTATAATAACCTGTCCTACAAATGTACATATTGCAGTAGCAAATGCAGCGCCTACTATTCCGTGATTTTTTATCAATATAACCGTTAATATAATGTTTGCGATTGTCGTTAATAACAAAACATTAGACCGATATATTCTTTTATTCATAGCATCCAATACATTAATAATTACGCCGTTAGACATATTTATAAACATCGGAACCATAACTAAAACTGCAATTATATATGCTTGAATATAGCTTTTGCCATAAACTATAGTAATAAATTGTTTTCCTGCTGCAACAAAACCAAAAAGTATACTTCCACCGATTAAAGTTATAAGTCTGCTTGGTTCTATTAATGTTTTGGTTAGTTCCTTACCTCTCATACCGCCTGCAACATTTTTAACTATTTGAGGTGCATACATTGAAATAGGGATAGTAGTAAATGAAGAAAACGAGCTAAACACATACATACCTACACTGTAAAGTGCAACCAGTTCCGGTGTAAGCATAATACCTATAACAAATTTGTCAACATTATTGTTTGCTTGATTAACAATAGTTTGCATAAATATTGCCATACACAATGGCAATGCGTTTTTAAATATTTGCTTGTCAAAATATTTCATTGTAAATTTTATATTGCATTTTTTTATACAATAAAAATATTCATAACATGCAATAATTAAACTCAAACACATATCAACTATAGCAATAACAATCGAATATTTAAAAAGAAATATTAAAGCTGTCAACAAAAGAGTTCTTACAATTAATTTTATAACTGAAACAGATGATGAAAATGTATATTTTTCGCAAGCCAAAACAACACCATTCATCGTTTGAGTATAAAATGAAAAAACCAAATAAAAAGTTATAAAAACAAAAATCTTCCTACTATATGCAATTTGTTCAACCGTTAATGATTTTGTATATATAACACCTATCAGACAATAAAATACTACTGAAACAATCAATATGAATATCGCCAAAATATTCGTTATCGTCCATATTGTTGAAACATTTTTATCAATTTCTTCTCGAGAAGCTTTTTTACCAAAACACATAGACAAATTTCTTGTCATTACTGTTCCGGTTCCAAACTCAAAAAGCACCAAATAATTTGCGAATGCCGAAACCGTCTGATATACACCGTATTCTGTATCTCCGAGCATACGCAAAAGATACGACGAAAGGAACAGACCGCAAATCATACTTAAACCTGAATTTACATATGACAATGCTATTCCCTTACTTCTGTTTTTCATTTAATTTCTCCTAGCATTTTCTTTGAAACTTCTATTATACTATTTTTATAATCGGGTAAAATCTGATTATATATATTATGCAATTCTTCCTCTTTTTGAATTACATTTTCATCAAACATTTCCCATAATTGTTCTTTATATTTCAAATCTTTCCAAGATATCGCATATCTTTTTTCGTTGCCAAATAAATCTTTCGCTATTCCTCTTGATTTGATTGAATATCCCAAAACAAGCGTAGGAACACCTGTTGAGTACGCAGCAATGGTAGAATGTGTTCTTGCACCGATAAAGAACCTGCATTTTGATATTATATATTTGAGTTGAGTGCAAGACAACTCTTTGTCAACAATAGATATTCTGCCTGTTGATTTAAATTTTTCATAAACCGGTTTCAACATACGAATATCTTCTAAATTTTTTTCGATATTATAAACATGAGGAATAAGACAAATATTCATATCTGTATCATTCAAAACTTTTTCTATCAAATAGCATATATTTTGATATGTTATATTTTCATCTACAGCTTCGCTCATAACAATCGGACTAATATTAATCCCAAGAGTGTTTCCGTTTTTCCAGGGCTTTGGCAATTCGGTTTCTTTTATAGGTAATTGGAATGCAGGATCACATGCTAAATAAACATTTTCTTTTTTACATTGCTTTAAGATATCATAAGAAAGTGATTCTCTTGCGATAATATAATCATATCTCACCAAGTCTTCCCTAATAATTTTTTCAGTCAAAACATTATCTTCAACCGAACATCCCCAAAACACGCTTGGAATATTATTCTTTTCGCAATACATATTAAGAGCAATGCTTAAATTTGGAATGCCATAACAATATGTATCTCCACCAATGTTAAATATAATACTATCATCAGTATTAACAACACCAAATGCTTTTTTATATGTACAATTAGCACTCCATAATGGATTTTTGAAAAAATCTCGATTGATTTTGCCTAAAGCTCTTTCAAATATATTTTTTTTAGGATAAGAAATCAAACTTACAACTTTATCCAAATCTAAGTTTTTATCGACAGATTCATCAAATGTAAGAACTTTTAATTTATCTTTATATCCGATTTTTTTCAAAATTTCAACAGTAGAACGAACTATGGCTTCACAACCTCTGTTAACACTACCAGTATGTCCACATAGAATTATATTTTTCATATTTTCACCATTCTATATATTTTTATTTATCTGCCTCTAACGCCTAATATAACACATACAATTTTTTCGATTTTTATCTTTTTTGAAATAAACATACATAATTCTATTGCAACAAACGATATACAAATAACAATAATATTTGCAAATAATTGTAACGGAAGAGCAATATTGTACAATCTGTCAAATACACCAATTACCATAAAATGAATTAAATAAACTGTAAAAGAATCATTTGACACTTTTCTTATTAATTTAATATTCAAGAAATCAAAACTTGATACCGCTAATATTGCAACAGCTCCGATAAATTCATAAATCCAACCAACATAAGAAAAATATCCTGTTTTGATTTTTGTGATAAATAGTACTACAAAAAACAAAACAAAAACCATTATTGATAGTACTCTTAGCTTTTTAACTGCATTATAAAGTTTATCAGTATCGACCCTCTGAAGCAAAACACCAAAAGCAAAAAAACCAATCCAATTAAAAATATTCAAATAATCAGTAATATGAAGTGCTTTTGTAACCGGTTCTAAAACTCCCATTGCCGTTAATTCAAGAGATAATATATTTAACAAAATTGCAACAATGCAAAATATTTTGCTTTTGATAAAATTGCATTATAAAAATATCCAATACTTCCTAATACGAGCCACGGAATGCCTATTGTTTTTAGTTTCTTTTTTAATACATAAAAAAACGAACCATATTTATCAATATGATAATAATATCCCGATATAATGAAATATGTAACTACTCCGACAGGAGCCAACAATTTATAAATTTCTGAAATCCACAATGGCGTTGTTTGAGTAAATATAATATGTGCTGACACAATAGATATTAACGCTAATGTTCTTGCAACAATAACCATATTTGATATATTCCTCGTCGACAATTTTTTATCCATAACTACTTTATCCTCATTTTCAAAACTTTTATTTAAGCAAAATTCTAATTATAACATCAATTTTATAACATCTTTATTAATATAAAATAATATAAACTTTAGTATTAAAACACTATATTATAAAATATAGTCATTTATATTTCACAATGAATTTTACTGCAAATACCGTATTCAAACAAATCAGGTGATTTTTCACCTTTAAGTATAACATTTGAAAGTTTGATTAATCTTTCGGCTGCTACTTTCGAATTCCATTCATTTGAAATAGTATAATACGCCTGCTCTTGAACGGATTTCATTTTTCCTTTATCATTAAACAATTCAATTATTTTTTTACATATATTATCAATATCACATTTTGTATATGTAAAACCGTTTTCACTGTTTTTAACTAAATATGGTACAGCACCGGCAGCTTTATTTGCAATCACTGCACAAGCACTGTTCATAGCCTCGTTAAGAACAGCACCCCAGCCTTCCTGCCGATCCGATGTCATAAGAAAAATCTGCGACTTTTCCATATTTTTTCTGACTTCTTCAGGTGACATAGAGCCTATTATTTCAATAAAATCATCAAGATTTTTTTCTTTTATCATTAATTTTATTTCATCTTCGAGTGCACCTGTTCCGATAATGTTGAGTTTAAAATCTATATTTAATGACTTTAGCTTTTCTGCCACCAAAACAGGAATTTCAGGATGTTTCCAATCAATAAGTCGTGCACACCATAAAATTGAATTTTGAGTTTTGTTTGAAATCAATTCATCAACATCATAATTTTTACACTCAGGAAAGTAGCCCCATTTATAGCATTTGTTTTTAAATAAGCCGAATTTTGCATAATCGCTTGCAGTATATGCACTTGCACAAAGCATATAAATATTTGAGCCTTTAGGATTATTCTTGTGAAATCTATAATACCTAATCGGATATTTGATAGGTTCACTTTTTTTCAAAATTCGCTCTGAATACCTAAAAATCAACTTTCCCTGTTTTTTTCTTTCTTCGATTAAGTATTCAGGTGCCGAGCCGATAATAACAGCGTCAGCGTTGTTTATTAATGATTGACACTCAGATTTTGATTTTTCATTTGCATAATTTTGTTTTACATAACAAGGTTTTTCACTCACACCCCAGCCCATATTCAAGCGTTCGCTTTCCATAGGTTCGGTTTCTATGAAATAATAATTACCGTTTGTTAAATTATTTAATTCTTCAGAAAGGTATTTTTGATGATGATTAAAATAATTTGATATAAATATTATCTTTAAATTTTCTTTCATATTATATGCTCACCGAATATTCGTTAGATTTATAAGTTAAGAGTGCCAAAAGTCCTAAAGTTAGCAAATTCAAGCCCATAGAACCAGCTACAACCGCTGCTTCAAAAGAACCTACAATTACTACAGAGCAAAAAGCACTAAAGCAAGCATACTGATAATACGACATTATTTGTTGATTTATAGATTTCATATTACTGTATAAATTATTAACAAATAAAACAAACGGCAAAATTCCATATGAAGTCAATACATCCACATGGGTATTATGCATTTGTGACATACCTTTACCACCACTAATACCGTAATAACTACCGATTATCGGGTGTTGTTTAAAATAATCAAATGCATATTGCCATATTTTGACACGAGATGTTAAACTTTTTCCTTCTGATACCATAAATGCAAATTTTTCTTGAATAAAATCCGCATTTATGATATTCATATAAATTATTGCATACAATAAGGGAAATACAGCAATAAATATCAGGAACAATTTATTCCATTTCTTTCTAAATATTCCAATTAGCAATAAAGCAAAAAAGAATACCAAACCAATAATACACGACCTTGTTTCGGTTTTCCATAATAATATGCATAGCATAACTAAAAAGGGAGTTATCAAAACACATAATTTATTTTTTTTAAAAGTACCAATAATAAATAAAATACCATATAACAATAAGTGAAATAGCCACATTCCTGTAAAATTAGGATTTTCAAATCCTAATGTTATAGCTATTTCATTTAGTGCAACTTTATTTCCCAAAAGATAGTATGAAACCAGCATATATACGCCCACAATTATTGGTAATACCGAAATCAAATAATATTCTACCTTTGTCAAATTAAATGATTCATTCGCCACAAAATTCAATAGAACAATAAATATCAAAAACATTATTGCTTTTTTTAAATAATTAAAAGAAATTGTTCCATTTTCTAATACAGCACCAAAAATGATATTAAAAAAACATAATACTATTAAAAAAATAACATCTATATGAATTGATATTCTTTTATAATTGAGAAAAATATATGCAAATACTAGAAGAAAACTCCCGGCAAACATCAGAGATATTAAACCCGAATTTCCAACTGTCTGCAACACCGCCAAACTGCAAGCAATTACCGTTTCTAAACATATCAAAATGCTAAAATTTTTAGATGAACTTTTCATTTATATATCCTTAATACATAATTTATTATAACAATTAACATATTCGTTTACCATTGAAATTTTCGAGTATACTTCAATTGAAGTTTCGCTTATACTTTGCGATTTGATGTTCTTTGATAACATTGTTATAACATTTTCTTCAAGTAAATCAACATCACCATACTCAACAAACTGACTATACTCTTTTATAGCAATCTGTTCGGGCCCACCGGCTTTAAAGCCCACAACCGGTGTGCCGCAACACAAGCTTTCGGCTACTACCATTGAAAATGTTTCTTTCTTACTTGTAAGAACAGTAACATCAGCCATAGAATAAAGCTTAGCAAGTTCAACTTGGTCATTAATTCTTCCGAGAAGAATTATATTCTTAGGCAATTTCATACCTTGCTTATAATTACCTGCAACAAAAATTTTAACATTATCATTAATCATTCTTTTAGCAAGGTCAATAACATAGCAACCGCCTTTTATGTTGTTCGGGTCATCACTAAAACTCGGCGTAGCATGAAAGATAATTTTTTCATCTGTCAAGTTGTATTTTTTCTTTAATTCTGTTGTACCATATAATTTAAAAACCGATGTATCAAGACCGTTATAAATAACTTTATGATTATAGTCTCTAAATATCTGCGATGACTTAGCCCTATCCATAAGCCATGGTGAAACAGAAACTATCGTCAATTTATCTTTATCAAAGCCGTCAAAAGCTTTTTTCATTTTCTTCCACATTGTCGAAGTTCTGCTAAAGAAAATCGATTTAGTTTCCTTTTTCCACCGTGGACAATCTGTGCAACAAATTCCGCTCTGCTTTCTCCACTGTTCGCAATCAAAAGCGTGACCACATCCACCTGTATACATAAATTCGGCATGAAGAGTTAAAATGGTATTAATTTTATTTTTTTTCAGCCAAGTTACAAGCTTATAAATATTTACAAAGTAACCGTTTATGCATTGAAGATGAACAATATCAGGCTTTTCTCTTTTTATTATGTTAATAAGTTTTCTTGTGGAAAAAAGACAGCCGGCATACATTATCCCTGTAATTCTCGAAAAAGCGTTATTCATTTTTGCATATAATTCACCACAAGTTTTATAAACATATGGCTCATCAACTTTTGAACCTCTGCCATAACACACAACCGATTCTATTCCGTTTTTTAAAAGTTCTGTATGTATATCGGCAGTAATTTTACCTGTACTGCCGTTTTTATATACTACATTTACTTGCAAAACTTTCATAGCAGACTCCAATTAAGCATTCTCTTTAAATACTTCCTTAATAATATCACCTGCTGTACCCGGCAAATGATTTTTCTTGGCTAAATTAACAGCATTAGCAATTACTTCATTTCTGCGTTTTTCATCATTTAACAATTCTTCAAGTCCTGTTTTTAAATCGTCCTTTGAGTTTATACAAATAGCAGCATCATTATCCTCAAGATATTTCATCGATGCTATTTCCTCAGGACCGTAAGCCAAAATGCAAGTGCCACTCATCAGTGAATCTGCAATTTTTGTTGAAACCGAATATTTAACTGAGTTTTTCATGTTTTCATCAAAAGATTCAGTATGAATAACAGCCAAACTTTCTGCCATTACTTCTTTTACTTCGTCAGCCGGAATGCTTCCGTGAAAAACAATTCCGTTTTCCTCAGTCATATATTTCAAGATTTCTTCTCTGATTTCAGACGAATAAACATCAATATGATTCACTGCCAAATTAAGCTTTTTTAATTCTTTTCCTATATCAACAAGTTGCAAATGCCTGTTATATCCAAGATTTCCTATGTATGAAATTTGATTAGTTTTGTTTGCTGCAAGTTGAGAACCGAACGAGGCTGCAGTATGAATTGTAATACACTTTTTATTGAAATACTTTTTGTAGTCTTTTGACATAGAATCACAAATACAAAAAAGTGCCGAAGAATAATCTATAGCTTTTTTTACCGATTTCATAAATGCTTTATGTTGAAAATCACCCAAAAAACGATTTGCGTTTTTATTATTAAAATAATAATCATCCATACAAGAAACATAAAGCGGTATATTTTTCTTCTTTGCTATTTTCAAAGCAATATCATACATAAATGCATAATCACCTGAAACAAAAAATACACATTCAGGATCAAACTCATCAAGCCAAGCATTAATTTTTTTTGTATTATAGTGACCTAAACTCCACCAAAGATTTCTTGCTAAATAAATTAAAGGTGTCCTTTTTCTTGCTTTTTGATAAAGTTTCGCATCACCACCCGAATCTGTTCTTGATGTGTTTCTGTCAATATCAATATTATTACTGCCTAAAACAGTACCTGCTTTAAATCCTAATATTGATTTTATCATCTCTTTATCAGTCACACGATAGTAATTTTCACAAATATCAACCGTAGGAACTTCGGAATGAATATAAAACTGTGCTAAATCTTCTTTATTAAAATTTTCAAAATACGAGCATAATGTTTTCCCCATATTTCCTGTTTTAGAAAACACATTATGACTAATTATCAATACTTTCAAAACATCACCCTATTAATACCAACTCATGACCTTGCAAATGTTCTGAAAACCCAGCCCCTTACTTTGTTTGGCAATAAACGCTGAACGATCAGTCTTTTTAATACATTCAAAATATAGGTGGGAAAACTAATCATCTTTTTCTTTAACATATAGTCCTGAATCGTTTTTTCACTGTCATAATATTTTTTACCACCACGGCGCTGATACATTTCCTCGCCTACACGAACATTAACAAGATTACTTCCTATATTTGCAAATACAGCACCATCAAGCCACATTCTAATCCAAAGATAATAGTCCTCATTACAAAACCAATCTAAATATCCACCAGCCGCTTGAACAGAAGATTTTTTGTACATCACAGTAACATGGTTCATCGCACATCTGGTTTTCATATATTTGCGAATCTCTTCATTTTTCAAAGGAACTGCTCGTGTACCGACAATATTTGATTCTTCACCAATGAACTCTGTAATGTTTCCGCCAACAACATCTACATCTACATTATTTTCAAAGAAACTCAGCTGTTGTTCAAATCTATTTGGGGCAGAAACATCGTCGCTATCCATTCTTGCAATCAATTCATATTTGGCATTTTCTATTGCAAGTTTCAATGCGTTTCCAAGACCTGCATTTTTATCTAATCTAATAACATTAAGATTGCCGTATTTTTCTGAATACTTTTCAATAACAGCATTGATTTTTTCATCAACAGGACCATCAACAATTATAACAATCTCTGTTGGCATTACTTTTTGATTTTCCGTTATACTTTGCAATGCCCTATCAAAAAAAATCGGATTATCATTTTTATAGACCGACATAGCAACTGAAAATGGCGGATATTCATTTTTGACTAAATCTGCATCATTCTTCATTTTCATCATGCCTTTTCAATATTTCTTTTGCTTTTGCTTGCTTTTCATCGTATTCTTCCCTACTAACCTTGCCTTGACTAAGCAAATAATCACCAAAATCTTCTGCAGTTGCCATTTCGCCTGTAGTAATACCTTCCTGATGTATAAAAGCTTTTTTCACTGTTTGAAAAATGATTTTAATATCACCCAAAAGAGAAATCTTTTTTATATATTTCAAATCCCATTCAAGTTTATCTTCCCAATCAATATCATTTCTTCCGTTAACTTGAGCAAGTCCAGATAAACCTGGTCTTACATAATGCCTTTTTCTCTGCTCATCTGTCATAAATACCATATCACGAACGAGCTGTGGCCTTGGCCCGATAACGGACATATCACCTTTTAGGATATTAAACGCCTCCGGCAGCTCATCAAGAGAACTATTGCGAAGTGATTTGCCAAATTTTGTAAGTCTTACCTCATCAGGCAGAAGCTCACCGTTTTCATCGCATTCATTTGTCATCGTTCTAAACTTATACATATTGAATACTTTTTCATTTTTTCCGGGACGAGGTTGTTTAAAGATAACAGGTGAACCAAGTTTAACTCTAACCAAAAAAGCAACGATTATATATAACCATCCAAAACAAATAATTGCTAAAAGAGAACAAATTATGTCAAAAAATCGTTTTACAAATTTCTCATAAAAACTTGGCTTATATTCTATTTTTTTCTCTTTTTCTTCAACCATATGCTACTCTCATTCAAAACATCTCTTAATTGTTTCAATTACTCTATCCTGCTGCTCGGGTGTCATTTTATTATCGCTCGGAAGGCAAAGACCACGGCTGAAAATATCCATACCAACATCCAAAGCCTCGCCGGCAATATAAGCATTTGTTCTTGCTCTGCCGTTGCCGTCCTTAGTTACAAAACCATTCATTCTGTAAATTGGTTGCATATGCATAGGTTTCCAAATAGGTCTGCCTTCTGCGTTAACCTTAGCAAGTTCGTCGAGAATTTCTTGTGGACAAGTTTTGCCTTTTTCACTATTATAGCAATAATCTTTTTCGCCACGAACCTGCTTACACATTGCATCCTTATCAATAATCAAACACGAAAGCCAAAAGTTAGGTTCGCTATTAACTTCGTCATAAGGATTCATTGAAACGGGCAAATCTTTAAAAGCCTCTTTATATTTGTTATAAATCGCTTTTTTTTGAGCAATATGTTCTTCAAGATAAGGGATTTGGCCACGGACTACACCTGCAATTACATTACTCATTCTGTAATTATAGCCAAGTTCTTCATGCTGATACCACGGTGCATTTTCTCTTGACTGAGTAGACCATTTACGAACCTTATCAGCAGCCTCTTTACTATCTGTCAAAAGCATACCGCCGCTTGAACCTGTAATAATTTTATTGCCGTTAAAGCTGATACAATTAAATTTACCGAATGTACCTGTCTGCTGACCTTTATATGTGGCACCAAGTGACTCCGCAGCGTCCTCAACAATAGTTGCACCGTGCTTATCGCAAATAGCTTTAAGTTCGTCAACCTTACCCGGAGTACCGTAAAGATGAGCTATAACTACAACTTTAACTTGCGGATAAATTTCAAAAGCTTTTTCAAGCGCAACCGGGTCCATATTCCAAGTATCATACTCAGTATCAATAAATACAGGCACACCACCTTCGTAAACAACAGGATTAACTGTTGCATCAAAGGTCATATCGGAGCAAAAAACCTTGTCGCCGTGCTTAACACCGGCAAGTTTCATTGCAAGATGAAGTGCAGCAGTACCTGCCGAAAGGGCAACTGCATATTTACAGCCGACTTTTTCGCAGATTTGCTTTTCGACTTCATTAATGTTAGCACCGACTGTTGACATCCAGTTAGTGTCATATGCTTCTTTCATATATTTAAGCTCGTCACCGTGCATAGTCGGTGACGAAAGCCAAATTTTGTCGTAAGACATCTAATATCCTCCAAAGCTTAAATAGCTCTAATTATATTCATTTCCATTGATTCTTCTGCGGTCTTATTAACTTCTTCAGGGTGTTTGAAAGTCGGGACAACCGAGCGAAGTGCTTCTCTTGCAAGGTTATCGTCTTTTGACTCAACTGCATTTTTAAGCACCGAAAGTTTATGCTCTGCTTCGTCGTAAGAAATCGGTTTTTCTCTTTCAACAAAAATCAAATCGTTATCTGTTGTATCGAGTTCTTCCGTTCTGACTAACAATTCCTCATAAAGTTTTTCACCCGGGCGAAGACCGGTTTCAATAATCTCAATATTATGCGCACCCGAAAGATTTATCATATTCTTAGCAAGGTCATAAATCTTAATCGGCTGACCCATATCAAGAACGAAAATTTCACCGTTTTTAGCCATTGCACCGGACTGAAGCACAAGCTGTGAAGCCTCCGGAATAGTCATAAAGTAGCGAATGATTCTCTTATCCGTAAGCGTTACCGGACCGCCTGCTGCAATTTGCCTCTTAAATAGTGGAATTACTGAACCTGCCGAGCCGAGAACATTGCCAAATCTTGTGCACGAGCACTTAACCTTGCCCCTTGTACTGTAGCTTTGAACTATCATTTCGCACATACGCTTGGTTGCACCCATAACATTTGTCGGGTTAACGGCTTTATCGGTTGAAACCATCATAAATCTTTCAACGCCGTATTCTTCGCAAAGTTCAAGAACTTTTTTAGTGCCGAACACATTATTTTTAATTGCCTCAACGCAGTTATGCTCCATAAGCGGAACATGTTTATGCGCAGCGGCATTAATAACTATTTGCGGGCGATACTTTTCAAACACAACGCTCATTGCGTCTTTGTCGGTAATCGATGCAATTTCAACTTCTAAGTTAAAATCTTTACCGTATTTAAACTTCAATTCTTGCTGAACATCGTAAACACCGTTTTCATAAATATCTAAAATGATAATTTGCTTGGGGTTCATTTTAGCAAGCTGACGGCAAAGCTCACTGCCTATCGAGCCACCGCCACCCGTAATAAGAATAACTTTGTTTGAATAATAAGCAAATGTCTTTTCATCAAAAACATTAATCTGCTTTCTGAAAAGCAAATCTTCAATATCAAACTCACGAAGTTGACGCTTTTGACCCGCAGTTTGAAACGACGGGTAATCATAAATTTTCAGTTTGCAACCTGACTTTTTGTAATACTCATAAAGTTCTTTTGTATTTTCTGTTGATTCAGGCAAAGCAAAAATAATTTCTTTAACACTCTGCTGTTTTAAAACTTCAAGAGTGTCATCCTCTTCCTTATACACAGGAATACCGTAAATCTCTCTGCCTACTTTTTCGTTATTTGTATCGAAAAAGCACATTGGTGTGTATGAAGAATTTTTGTTTGTAAGAAGTTCCTCCGCAAGGCTTACACCGACACTGCCGGCGCCTACGATTGCCACATAAATTTTATGAAAATCGTCATCTTTTTTCACACTTACACCGAGTGCAAATATCCTGAGAAGCGCTCTCAATATTTTGCCCCTGGTATTCAATTCATTACCGTATTTAAAGCAGTAACGATATGACATCCTCATACCAAGCACAACCAAAGCATCAAATGCAGTCAACGCAACCAATTTTGAAATGGAAAAACGCTGAAAATTAAATAAACCGCTGCCGACATATTCAAAACCGATATAAATGCACATACTCAGCATATCGGAAAATAGCAATTTCATATATCCCTGTATGCCGCCGTATCTCCAAATCTGGTTATATATTTTGAAGAAAATTCTGCAAACGAACACAAAAATATATCCCGAGCAAAAGTTTATAACAATATCCCTTATGCTCATAAGTCTAAGGTTGTCGTCGATTAAAAACAGCAAACAAAATGTAATCAAATATATAATTGTATCATAAAAAACAAGCGTCCACTTAATGTTAAATATCTGTTTTATCTTTTCCCTCATATACATTCTCCGCATTCAACAAACAATAAAAAAAGACTTTTTGACACGGGATATCGGTTGCGTTTTTGACGCAACTATTTCAAGCATCTAAAGTCTTTAAAGCATACATAAACTTTTACTGCATAAAATTCAACAAATTTATGCTCATTCACAATGATGCAATCAAAAAATGCATCAATCTATATCCCAATATTATTACACTTTTTTATATTAGAAGATTATAATTTATATTGATTATATAGTATGTACCAACGAGTGTCAACAGAAACTTATTATTTTCGACACATTTATGTAACAATTTGTCGTATTTTTTGCAAACTGTACTATATCAAAAACTATTTTAGTTTGAATTTCGGACAAAATAATAACGCCCATCAATGATGAGCGTTAAATTATTGTTCTAATGTTAAGTGTTTGTTTAAGTTCATTTTGCCATAAAGAATATTAGTGACATACACGATTTTATTATCGTTATCAACTGTATAAAAAATACAATAATTATCAACAGATACCATTCTTAAATTATATGATTTATACTTTTCTTTAACAGAATTAGCATTCTTATTTAAAAAGCACAGAAAGAAGAGCCAAATCTTCAAAAAAGAAGACTTGACTCTTTTATTTTTAATCGTGAACTTTTTGTAAATGTGTTAGAAAAGTTTAACAAATTTGCCGAATATTTGCGATTTATATATTGTAAGGCAAAAACAAGGCTAAAAGATATGACAGACGGCAAAACAAACGACTACGCATTTTACTTTATCTGCATATTTTGCAAAGCTGTTTGCGAAAATGTGGACAGTAAAGGAAAAACAAGTTTAACCGGCAAGCCACAACTTTATGCTGACGGTGACAACATAACTCTCTATTACAAAAGAGAAAAGGAATCGTTGTGACATCAACATATCTTAAAACACTGTTCACGGAATAAAAAGAAAAATTTTACCAAAAATAGAAACGAAAGGGAATGGTTTTATTTACACAAAAGAAGAATTAGAGCAGTTTAAAAATGTAAACATTGACGATTTGGCAAGTGAAAATTTAGCTGACATCAGCGGTATGGATATTGATACAAAAGAGCCGATTGATAAAAGATGCGAAAAGTATTTTAAAACGGTCAAAAACCCTTATGCTTTTCGTGTCGGCAAGGTCGGTGTTAAGGTGAATTTTGTCGGCAGTAACGCTTTTGCGGACTCGCTTGCAAATTTGGCAAGCATAAATTAACAGGAATTGGAGGTTGAACAAGGTGGTGCGATATGATAAAATCAAGGCGTGCAGAGTGCATATCGTCAAATTCACGGAGGATATGCAATGAAAAAATATGATAAATTTTTAAAAGAAAATAAAGCTAAAAAAATGTGGAATGCCGCCGTTTATGTTCGACTCTCCAAAGAGGACGGAGATAAGATTGAAAGCGACTCAATCACTTCGCAAAAAGATATTTTGAGCGAATATGTCAATCATAAAGACGACATTAAGATTTCCGATTTTTATATTGATGACGGATGGTCGGGTGCAAACTTTGAGCGACCTGCATTCAGTCGTATGATGAGCGATATTTACGCTAAAAAAATCAACTGCGTGATAGTCAAAGACCTTTCTCGTTTTGGAAGAAATTACGCAGATTCAAGCCGATATATTGACGATATTTTTGTTAAGCTGAATATTCGATTTATCGCCTTAAACAGCGGTGTTGACACGATTTCGGAGCACACTAACCCTGCCACTCAATGCATTACTGTCGGCATTCAAAATGTTATAAACGAAAGCTACATTGCCAACACTTCCGTCAGCATTCGTGGGGCGCTTGACATAAACCGAAAGCAGGGCAAATTTATCGGTTCGTTTGCCACTTACGGCTATTTGAAAGACCCTGACGACTACCATAAATTGGTAGTTGATGAAGATGCTGCAGAAGTTGTAAGAACGATTTTTAAATGGTTTATTGAGGGCAAAAGCGTTATAGGAATTACAAAAAATCTCAACGCTCTGGGCATACCGAACCCGAGCGAATACAAGCGTCAAAAAGGCTTTAACTACAAGCATACGAACAAAAATAACGACGGCTTATGGTGTGATTCGACAGTTCGCAGAATGCTTAGAAATCAAATGTACATCGGCAATATGGTGCAGGGCAAAAATACAAATTTAAGCTACAAAATCAAGAAATGCAGGGCAAAGCCAAAGGAAGAATGGATAATTGTTGAGGGTACGCACGAGCCGATTATAGACAATGAAACATTTGAAAAAGCGCAGTCGCTTTTTAATCGAAACACTCGAACTTCGCCTAAAAAGACGGAAGTTGACCTGTTTTCCGGCTTTGTAAAATGTGCCGACTGCCACCGTGCAATGAGCAAAAAAGTTAACAATCACGCTTACGGAGTTTACAAATATTACCGTTGCGTCACAGCAAGCAAAAAGAGCAAAACCGCCTGTTCGCCTCATTCAATTCGCATTGATGTGCTTGAAAAAACGGTGCTTTCGTCTATTCAAAATATGATTGACACGGCTGTTGAGCTTGAAAAAATTCTTGATAAAATCAATAAACAAGCCGTGAAAAACGGCGATACGCTTACCAAAAAAGCACTCGACAAGCTGAAAAGCGACAGAGAAAACATTAAAAAAATATCGCTCGACCTTTACCCCGATTACAAGGCGAATATCATCACACTTGACGAGTATACAACGCTTAAAGAAAATATGGCAAGCAAAATTGCCGACTTAAATATAAAAATTGCAGAATACGAAAAAACGATAGAAAGTGAGAAATCGGTACAAGTTAATCAAAGCGACTTTATCAAAAAATTTACGCAGTTCGGCAAAATCGATAAACTTACCCGTCCGATTTTATGTGAACTCGTTGACTCGATTCTTGTTCATAAAAACGGCGATATTACAATCAATTTCAAGTTTATGGATGTTTATGAGCAACTTGTCGATTACCTGAACGAAACAAAACCAAAATACCTCGACCATATTGCGTAAAAATTTTGAAATAGAAAAAATTTAAATAACTTGACACAATCAACGACGCTTACAAAAAGCTTATTCATTACAGCGAAATGAAGTCTTTGGTTGAAGGCTACAAAGCCTGCCTGTCGGTTATGGCAAGAATTTAAAATGAATATTTAATAGCAAAACGCTGTAGGATAAGATTTCTACAGCGTTTTGTTTTTGCTTTCGTTCATTCTTTTATGATGTATTTTTTCAAAATTATTCAACAAGTTTCAAAATGTTTTTGTAAAGTTTCGAAATATTTTTAAAAGTTTAAAAATCATTTCAATTCTTTTGAAAAGTTATTTTTCGTTACATTTCAACAGCAAGTTAATTTGCTCGGCGAAAATAATTTTGATTTGAATAAAATAGCCATATTTGCATATAATATTTCTATAGACACGCAATATTTGCACATTTTGGGTTGACAATATGCAAATATTGCATTATAATTCAATCAGAGGTGCAATTATGAATGTTCTAAAAAACTTGAGAATTGAGAAAGAACTGACTCAACAACAAACGGCAAAACTGCTCGGAATTTCTTTACGCTCATATATCACTTATGAAAATGATGATACAAAAACGGGCACAATCAAGTATAACTATATAATCGAAAAGCTAAAAGAAATAAATCCTATTGATGAGGAGCACGGCATAGTTACTGTTGAATATATAAAAAACAAATGCAAGCCAATACTTGAAAAATATAATGCCGAATACTGTTATTTATTTGGTTCATATGCAAAAGGAAAGGCTACCGAAAAAAGCGATATTGATTTGCTGATTTGTGTTGACATCAAGGGTATTAAATTTTTTGGATTGGTTGAGGAATTACGGTTATCACTCTGCAAAAAAGTTGACGCATTGGATATCAATCAAATAAATAACAATCCCGATTTAACGAAAGAAATATTAAAGGACGGCATTAAAATTTATGGATAATGTGAAAGACAACAGCTATTATTTAAATAAAATCATTTCCGATTTGGAATTTATAATTTATCATATGGAAACCGTTGATATAGAACAGCTTTCGAAAAACGATATTCTTTTAGATTCAATGCTGTTTCGTATGATTCAAATTTCCGAAAACGCAAAAAATTTAACCGAAGACTACAAAAATTCAAATCCGGATATTCCCTGGAGCGCCATATCCGGTTTAAGAAACCGAATTGTTCACGATTACGGCAATGTTGATTTGAATGTAGTGTTTGATACATTGAAAAACGACATTCCTGAATTGTTAGAAGTACTTAAAAATTAAATATTTATTTTGTCAACTGAAAGAAGTGTCGAAGAAATCCCTGCAAATACATATAATTTGGTTGTAATAAATCTCAAGACTTTAGCCAAAATTGTTGATGAAATAAGAAAAAATGAAAATGATATTCAAATTGCAATTGACAAAATTAACTTTGAATTTATTAAAAGTATTCTTGCTTGTTTTGTAAAAAAATACAAGTTTAATAAAAGCATAAAAATAACCACAATTTAACATTCAAAAAAAGGGGCAGTTATTGTAAATTTTGCAATAATCTGCCCCTACGCTTTTTCTTTATATTTCTTTCATAAATATATTATCAATTTCACCGTCATAATTCTTAAGCTCATCTATTTTATGAAAGCCATACTTTTCATAAAGACCGATTATATTTGACGGAATATAAACTTTATCAAATCCAAACTTGCGAGCGTGATTTATTGCAGTTTGGATAAGCTTTTCACTAATTCGGTTACCTCGATATTTTTCATCAACAAAAATTGAACTTATCCACGGAAAATAGCAATTTTCAGGATAATAATCGGTTTCAAGAAAAGTACAAAAACCTATGATTTTATCGCCGCTCAGCGCCGCAAAAACACATTCATAGTCTTGAAAAACATCTTCTCTTAACAGTTCTGCTAAATGTTTTCCGACACTCCAAGTACAGTCCTTCGCATAGTCAATCGTTTGACTCCAAAGTTTGCTGTTGCTTTGCAGTTTTTCTATTTGCACCTCGTTTTTTATTGCATCAAAACCGAAAAAATGCTCAACTTTTTTAACAGTTTCCTCAACCGTGCTATTTTCATTTCGTTCAAGCCAAAAATAATCACTATTTTTTATCTTCGTATAGTTTTCTAAATGAAGTCTTTTTAATGTTTCGTTGCAGTTCTTTTTTGCAAATTCAACATTTGATGCAGAATTTATATATTCGTCAAAGTCTTTATGGTCTTTTCGATTGCAATAATCATCAATCAGATTAGACGGTTCCTTAATTAAAAATACAATTCTTGAGCGTTCGGTTATTTCATCAGCCAATTCCGTTGTCAAATGACAGTCACATAATACAATTTGATTTTGCGAAAGACGAATCAAATCGAGCAACACAATATCAAGCTGTTCTCTCGTATTGTCAAAAAGCCAATCTTTGTATTCTTCAACACTTCTACAAAAAAATTCGTCTGCATTTTCAAAATGCTTATTCATAGCAGGTTGATGTATTGAATCTATAAGCTTCACTTGACTGTCAAATCTTTCGTCAACATCATAAACCAGAAAATTGTATTTCTTTGCAAGCGTGCGGGAAATTGTTGTTTTTCCGCCACATGGTGTTCCGGTAATAAAATACACATTTTTTAAATATTCTTTGATAATATTGTTTTGAAATATCATGATTGTTCTCCTAAATTAAAATAGTTTATAGCTTTTCAGCATAAAACTATTTAACATAGCTTTATGCAATCAGATATTTCTTAAACGCCAATACATTGCCATAGTATATCTCCTTTTTCAATCTCAAAGATACCTGTAATGATATAAATATCTTAATTGTTATTTTATCTTATCTACAATTTCTTTTTTATGATTTTTAGTAAAATCACTCAATTCATACGAGCGAACTCTTTGTTTAACCAAATTCGGTACAACAAAGCCATTCTTCGATAAAACAGCCAGGCGATTAATTATCGTTTTATTTGTAACACCGATTTCTTCGCTCACCTCTTTGGGTGTAAATTCTCGGTTATAATTTTGTATCAAAAACAAAAGCAATTCTTTTTCTCTCGCTTTAAGATACGAAATACTGCCGGCGACTTCATCGGAATTTGAGCTCAACTGCAAATCGCAAACCTTATTTGAATACAGCAAAACCATTCTCAAAAAGTAGTTAATCCAAATTTCAGAATGCGGCGGATTATCTCTGCCTGAATAATACAATGCTGGAAGTCCCATTTGAATCGAATTATAATACTCATCAACATCATAAGCAAAATATTCTTCAAGCGAGCCTATACCGTTAAAACCATAACCGTTAATATCCAAAATATAGCCTGAAAGCAGCCTTGCAGTTCTGCCGTTACCGTCTTCAAACGGGTGAATCGTCACAAGCTGATAATGAACTATGGCAGCGACAATCAACGGGTGATCATCGGTAGTATTCACATACTCTACCAAGTCATCTATGAGTTCGGGTATATCTTTGGCTTCGGGTGGAATATAATCGGCATTGCCTGTTTTTGAATCATAAACAGCAAAAAGCACACCCGGTGGCATAGGACCTCTTAATCCGATTTTTTCCTTTGACGCACCTTTTTCAACTAATTTCTGAACATCTAAAATCAGTTCTTTTGAAAAAGGTGCTTTGCTTTTCGCTTTTTCTTCCAAATAGTTTAAAGCTAAAAAATAGTTTCTTACTTCCTGCTCAGGCTTTAAAAAGTGTTTTCGTTCATCATTTTCTATTACTTCGTCAACCTGATTTTCAGTCAGTGGATTACCTTCGATTTTATTTGAGGCATAAGAACTTTTCTTCTTAGAATTTTTACGCAATTTATTAGCGATATTCGGAGATAATTTTACAGAAGACACATTGTATCTGTTCTTATCAATTTCGGTTATATATTTTAATATTTCATTAGATAGTGTTACTTTAATCATAATAACTGCATTCCTCCCAAATATATTATAACCTATTTCATAAAAAATCTCCACTAAATTTTCACTATTTTTTCACTATTTTTCATTTTGCAAATTCTTCGCAAAAAGAAAGATATTTATTTGAATAAACGCTGTCTTTTTCCCAAATAAAATCAAAGTCGTGAAGTATTTTAAAATCGTTCAGTTTTATTTCTTTGAGCACTCCTGCTTTAAGTTCATCTTCAACAGCTATTTTATACATAAATGAAATGCCACAATCTTTTTTTAACAAACTGATTATCGTATGCATATTTTCCACCTGCGTATAGCGGACGAAATCGGATATTTGCAGTCCGAGTGCTGTCAGCGAATTTTCAAGAATGTTTCGTGTTCCGGAACCTTTTTCACGCACAAGAAGCCGTTCGCCCAAAAGGTCGTTTACACGCTCCGGTTTGCCTACGGCGAAGTTATGATTTTCGGCACTGACGGCTATATATTCTTCCGTGCTGTATTTTTTATGTGAATATTTATTATGAGGATAGTTTCCCTCAACAATAGCAAGATTGATTTGACCTTCATCAAGAAGTTTTAAAAGCTGCGATGTATTGCCGTAATGAATGTGCATATTCATTTGAGGATGAGAAAGCAAAAAATTTGCCATTTTATCGACAATGGCATATTCGCCTACGGTCATTGTTACGCCGAGAGAGAAAAATTCCGTGTCATCATTACAGCTTTTAATTTCATCTTGCATATTCTTTTCGTCATTTTTCATTGTTATAAGATGCGCTTTTAGTATCTCGCCGCTTTGCGTTAAAAAAAGCTGTTTGTTTTTGTATGCAAAAAGTTTGGTATTATATTTTTCTTCAAGAAAACGAATATGCCCCGAAACTGCCGGTTGCGTAATGTGTAATAAATTTGCCGCAGTCGTATAATTCATTGTTTGACATACGGTAAGAAATGTTTCTACTCTGAAATCAAGCATTTTATCAGCTCCACGATAAAATAATATTATTGAATGATAATAATATATAATTTTAAATTATGTGTGTCAAGTGGTATACTGTCTTTGTTAAAAAACAAAGGAGGTATCATTATGGAATTTATAAGAAAAAACTACAGCGGCATTTTAGTTTGCCTTGCAATAGCAGTTGTATCATGGCTTTTGGGAAAAGCTTTTCCTATTGTGGGCGGTGCAATTATAGCAATCGTAATCGGAATGATTATAACATTGATATGGAAAGATAAAGGAAAAGCGGGAAGCGGAATAAAATGGACATCAAAATATATTCTCCAATCGGCAGTCGTTTTGCTTGGCTTCGGTATGAATCTCGGCGTAATATTTGAAACCGGAAAGCAGTCGCTTCCTATTATCGTTTGTACGATTGCAACTTCTCTTATAATCGCATTTGTATTGAAAAAAGTGCTCAAAGTTAAGTCTGACACAGCAATACTTGTCGGAGTAGGTTCGTCAATTTGCGGTGGTTCTGCTATTGCGGCAACTGCACCTGTAATTGACGCAGATGACAATGATGTGGCACAGTCAATAGCTGTTATATTTTTCTACAATGTTCTTGCAGCTATTTTCTTTCCGATGCTCGGCAGTGCAATAGGATTTGATACTCTTCACGGAGATGCATTTGGAATTTTTGCCGGAACGGCAATCAACGATACATCATCTGTTACGGCGGCAGCAACAACTTGGGACAGTATGTGGAATCTCGGAAGTGAAACTTTAAACAAAGCTGTTACGGTTAAACTGACAAGAACTTTGGCAATTATACCGATTACTCTTGTATTATCTTTTATTCAAAGCAAAAAGAATGCCAAAGCAGGAAAAGAATCAAAAAAATTCAGTTTGAAAAAGTCTTTTCCGATGTTCATTTTGTATTTTGTTCTTGCGGCTGTCATAACTACCGTGTGCGTAAAAATGGGTGTTGATGTAAAGGTATTTAATCCGGTAAAAGAATTATCCAAATTTATGATTATTATGGCTATGGCGGCAATAGGGCTAAACAGCAATGTTGTTCAGTTAATAAAAACCGGCTCAAAGCCATTACTCGTCGGCGGCTCGTGCTGGGTCGGAATTACAGGCGTCAGCCTTGCTATGCAACATATTATGGGAATTTGGTAAAGCGTTAAAACAAAACAATGCAAAACAGCGACAGTGGGCTTTCCCACTGTCGCTGTTTTATATTATCAAATTTTATTGAATATACAAGTTACTCCATCAATAGAAATGAATTAGAATATTTATTATTTTTCCTTTTTATATTTTAGTTACCGAATACTATTTAGCGTATTCTATCGCTTCTTGTTCTTTAAGATTATAATATATGAAGTCATTCATATAAGTCAGTTATATTTTCACAATTATCAATTTTATCTAACCAATACATACCAAGCACTTTAGGCCATTTGTTTGTATTGTAGATAGTTGTTGCATTTATATTACCCATATGGCAATGAAAGTGTCTAAATTGACCCAGAATTAACGATAACCTGTTATACTCACACCCATCGGGTTTTTCATATAAATCTTCATCGCTTAACGAGTTTAAATATTCCATTATTTTCTCTTTTATTGTTTCAAAATAATCAATTAACATTTCCCGTGATAATGCCTTTTGATTATCATAATCATCAAGACTATTCAATTTTGGTTCATGAAAATTCGGTTCAGTATATATTTCGGGATTAATGTACCATTGATCCAAAGAATGTAAAGTATGGTATACATGCTTCCATATTGGCATATCGCATAAAATCATATCCATATCACACGTTTTTAATGTAATCGAAAAATTATAAAACATCATATTCGTATGTTCAATAACTGTATTTATTAAAACATCATTCATAAATTATCTCCAATCTTATTAATGTAAATACCATTGTGTGATTTTTTTATTTTTCTATTTCCGTTGGCAATTTTAATTGATTATTCATAGTATCCAATTTTTCTACACTTTTGTTTCCTATAAAAGTTTTCAACTGAGATATTGCCATATTATGCAATAATGTTAACCGTTCTATTTGTGAAACGCCTTGATCAATTAACATAGCATTAGTATTTTCTAAATTTGCAAGAATTAACAATTCTTCTATTGAAGCATAATCACGCACATTTCCTTTTTTATCCGGATTTTTAGTCCTCCATTCTGCAGCAGTAAATCCAAACAAAGCTTTATTAAGAACATCCGCTTCACTTGCATATATAAAGCCTTGTTGGTTTTGAGGAAGACTTTCCGGAATCAAATTGTACTTAATTGCATCAGTATGTATTCTATAATTTGTTTTCGCAATGATTCTTCTAACATCCCACTCAAGTGCAAGTTTATGACTTTCATCTTGTTTTAATCGCTGATAGTCTTTGATGACATATAATTTAAATTCCGGCGATACCCATGATGCAAATTCAAAAGCGATATCTTTATGAGCAAATGTACCTCCACCGTATCTACCGGATTTAGATCTAATACCTATAGCGTTTGTATTTTTTATCCATTTTTGAGGTGTTAAAACAAAAGAGTTAGAACCAGCCTCCGTTTTAAACTGGTCGAATTCGACCAGTTTAAAATTTGGATTGTTTAATTGCTCCCATAAGCCTAAAAATTCTATGGTGCTTCTAACTCTTAGCCAATTTTTCACAACATCCGCCGGGAATTCAGGATTCTTATATCTTGCAATATCAGTAAGCGAAATATAATCTTCTTCATTTGGCTTACTGATAACAGCAATATCAATATTATTTGCAGTAATTTTACTTTCCATATTCATCCACCCACATCACAAATATTAACACATTTAGTATAACATATATCGATACAAAAAACATATAAATCAAATTTGCTCAAGACTTCTTTACAAATGGCTATGTTAAAAAAGTAATTACTTATATTCGTTGTAACCTTATCATAGCCGAGTGATGAGCTGCTGTCGCTGTTTTTAGTAATAGTTCCAAGTAACCTTTTTGGCGTCAAGTGTTATTTGGAACACACAATATTTATTATATTTTTTATACTTGCCTTTTTTATCAAAAAATGTACAGAGTTCAATTTTAAATTCGCCATATGTCGCTGAGCACGAAACAAACGATGATGAAGTTGCATTGTTAATCACATCGACAAAATTTTCTCGATTAAGGCTCAAGCCTTTGAATTTACCTTTATTGTTAATTGAACTTACAAGTTCAAAATAATTAAACGGCTCTTCGTTCATCTCAACCGTCATATCGCAATGCTTGAAGTCTTTGTATTTTTCAAAAAATTCTTCATCATCATAATCATCCTTAAAAAGCTCAATGTCGAAAGTGAAAATATATTTATTATCTTCATTCCTAACACTTTTTAGCTTTTGGTCGTGCAATACACCGTAGGGATAATCAATGCTTTCCATATCAAATACCGTTTCCATTTTGCCACCCTTTTCAAAACTTCATTTGAGTATATCCTAATCTTCAATCGCATTTAAAATGTCCAGTTTAAGTTCTTCATCCATATCATATGTACCATCCATTATTGCCGTCATGATTTTGCGCAGTAGTTCTTTGTCAATCTTTCCGGCTGCTACATGATAACTAATGTTCTCAGTGATAGCCATGAAATTCTTTGCAATTCCCATATATCCGTTAAACAAGAGAAATTGCAACGACAAAGTAATTGCCAAACGCTTATTGCCATCTGCAAAACAATGAAATTGACAAGTACTGAAAAACAAATGTGTTAGCTTGTCAACAAAAGTTGGATAATATTCATCATTTTGAATATGTTGCAGGACACTGTCTAATTTACCGACATCTAACGCTTCATAAGTTCCGCCACCACTATACTGAATCGTTTTGTTATGAATAGCTTTTGCCTGTTCAAGCGTTAAATAAATAATTCCATCATCCATTTAATCACGCTCCTTCAGGCGTTTTAGAACCTCTTGATTCTCCTGCATCAATCTTTCCAGTTCATCTCCGGCAGCTCCCAAAAATTTCTGATATTCGTCTTTGTCAAGTGGTTGAATATATTCTGATAATTGATAGTGAAACGCATCTCTCAATGCCATATCACGACTTGCCATTTTTATTCTTCCACGTTGAATGAGCGGCTTCCAAAGTGCCATGTTCTCAAATTTTTCGAATAAATCTTCTACTTCGTTAAAAGATAACTCATGGCCAACTCTTTCATACTCTGATTTAATTTCATCTGCCAATCCACTTTCATAAGCTGCAATTATATCCAAAATTTCACTGTAAAATGTATCTCTAACTTTATCATTTGCTTTTAAATCAAGAATTTTCTTGTATTCCTTAGATTTTTCCTTAAAAATACTAACATATATCATATCGGTGAAATGTGCATACTTAAATCTATTATCAACTACACAATCCCTCAACGCATCTGTAAATTGCCTACGATAATTTTCTTCTTGTAGCGAAGAACCGAGATAATTTTGGTCTCTTTGATTGATATATTTTGTACCGCCACCGGTTTTTTTGTTAATAAGGTCAATCGCAATATCCAGCATCAACTGACGTAATGCTCGAGCTTTTTCACTTTCAGCCAAAAGCATTGCCATATCCAAAAAAGCACGAAAATCAAAGACTGTCATAGAGCGGATTTTGTGACCGACATTAATGTCGGTCGCAAAAATATCATCATATGTACGAATGAAAGATTCCAATCTTTTTCCTTTCAGAATTTCCATTCCATTTGCTTTCAATTCATCACCAAACTTATTGATGTAACGTTCAATCGTTCGGACATCAACTTCAAAAAATGCTGCAACAAGTTCCTTTGTAAGATAATGTCTTTCTTCCCAAAATACACTTTTAATTTCAACAGTCCCTTGTATTTCTTCAACAGCAATTTCATTATTCAAAATATTTTGCCTATCCAATCTTGAATTAGTTAAATCCTTTGTCATAAGTTCTTCACACCTTCACTTTTCAAAACTTCTTATATAGCTGAAATTGTTTGAGCATTTGGCTCTTTACGCTAATTTCAAAAAAATACCGTCATTATTTACTGCTTTTTTCCTCTAAGGTTAATTATAATATACGCACATATCAAATTCAATACAAAAACATATTGCAATTATCATTCCCTATATAATATAAATAATCGAACGATTGATTAATAAATAATACAAAAAACGATAAAATGAAAACGAGAAACAAAAAGCAATACATCTATAATTTTATAAAAAGCAAAAACGGCGTGGACTCGATGTCCAAGCCGTTTTTTAATAGTTACTAATAAACGCATTTAAAACTTAACACTTGCAAAAACTCCGTAATGGTCGGAAACATATCCGCCGTTCAAATCGTTTAAAACAGTATAATTTGAAGGTGCGCCGGTTGTAAAAATAAAATCTATCGGTTCATCACCCGTATAGCAATATCCCCATTCCTGATAAGTTGCGCCTTTCTTTGTCAAATCTGTGCAATCATTAAGATTTTTTGCAATCGTTTTATAAGCCGCAGAGTCCACAGTCGAATTAAAATCACCCGTGAGCACAATTCTTACATTTTTGCCGTACTCATTTTTAAGCTTTTCAACCTTTTTAAAAACAACATTTGCGCCAAAGTTTAAAGCCTGCTCGGATGCGTTGTCAAGATGTGTATTTAAGAAAACAAGTGTTTTACCCGTTTCTTTTTCAGTCAACACAACATAGGTGCAAATTCTGTTGCAACCTGCCTCTGCCTCTTTGCCGTTTTCGTCCAAATAGGTATATTTGCTTTCTTTATTCGGGGTTTTGCTGAGCCAAATCGTATTCTTGTCAAGCAAAGAAAACTTGTTTTTATTCCAAAAAACCGCATTCATCTCGCTGTTTTTTTCTTCACTGTCGCCGCCACGCTTAACGCCGTAACTTTCATAATCTTTAAGCTCATTTTTAAGGTCGTCAAGCCAGTAAGAATTTATTTCCTGAGTGCCGATTAAATCAGGCTTAACATCATTCATATAATTTGCAAATCGGGTACACCTTCTCATACTGTCTGTATCTTCAAAGCTTGTGCCGAAAGCGGAAGCAACATTAAATGTAACAGCGCTTATGTCTGAACTTTCAACTTTTGGTGCAGTATAAACCACTTTATTTGAATGATAAAAGCAAAAAAGCGAAGCAATAATTGAACCTGCAATCACAACTGCAATAACGATGTTATACGGCTTAATTCCTTTTTTTGAAACGATATTGTGCAAAACAAATTTAGCAAAATAAATCAAAAAAGTGATAATCAAACCGATTTTTGCCTTTGCGCCAAAGCCGATTGAAAGAAACGACAGCACCGCAAGAACAATAAAATTAAGCGAAAAAGCGATAATATTTCTCTTATATCCGCCCTTCTTTGCAGTGAAAAGCGAGCAAATTATTTCTGCCAAACTGAAAACAATTACGCAAATTATCGAAAGAATTGCAAAAAGATATGACTTATCACTTGCTATCCCTTTAAAATCAAGACCGTGATTAACAATGCTCATTATAAACGAGATGAGCGAAACATTTTTATGCCCTGCCCAAAAAATCGGCAGGCACATTGAGGCAAGCGGAGTAAAAAAGAGAACAAGCCTTACTATTGTCCACGGTGAGCCTATCGTCGACTTTTTAATATTCAAAAGAGAATTTTCAAGTTTGCTCCATTCCTTTTCTGCCTTGACTTTATCTTCTTCAAGCTTTTCGTCAAAGCCGTACTGCATAATATTAACGCCACACTTTGGGCAAGTCGGTTTAAGATAAAACGGACTTAGCTTAGCGCCGCATTTTGGGCATTTATTACTCATTTTCGCCACCTCCGTTTATGTTAAGTGCCTCGTTTTCCTCTCTCCTTACTTTAAGTTCAGAGCGAATTTGCTTTAACTTTTTACCGTTCAAATCATAAAACGCATAAGGAATAAGAGTAACAAGACCCAAAAGCTTAGGAATGAGTATAAACAGCGCCCATATCCACAAATCTGTATGTTCACCCTTAACGGCAACCGATTCACCTGCTGCATTTTTAGTAAATGTTAAGCCGATGAGCGGCAAAAGTGCCGTGCCGACAGAAGTTGAAAGCGAGCCTGTAAGTTTGCCCACAAATGTAAGAACGGAAAAGCTGACGCCCTCGTTTCTTTTGCCTGTTTTCCACTCCATATAGTCAACCGTGTCGCCAATCATTTCCGTCGGAATAACATTGTTGACTGTTTGGAAGAAAGACTGTAAGAAAAACTGAACCATAAGAAGAAGCGAAACAGCAACAACATTAGTCTTATAAAAACCGAGACCGCAGAAGAATATTATCACTCCCAAAACGGCATTAAAAATAATGTTTGCCATAACTATATGCTTATTGTCAAGTTTTTCTTTAAGCTTTGGAATAAGCAAATATGTAATAAAGCCGAGAAGTGTACCCGGAAGTGTTATCCACAAAACGGCAGAGTTGAGGTCGAGCACTTCAGAATAGTAATAAGTTTGGAAAACACTTGATATACCGCCAAGGCTTGAAAGCACATTGCCGATAATTATTAAAAGAAGCGGCTTGTTTTTAACAAGAACCTTAAAATTATCAATAAGTGACGGTTCTTTAACGCTTTGAACTACTCTTTCCCTCGTTTTAAAACCTGCAAGCGAAAAAAGCCCCATACCGAACACACCGGCAATCACGGCAAGAATTAAAAAGTCCTGCGCAAGAGTTATTTGCCAAACGCCTTTATTACTCAAATCCATCATAACAACAAGCATTGTTGTTGAAAGACCGCCGATAAGGCTTGATAAAAACCTTGCTGCGGAAATAACTCTCGTTCTGTCACTCGGTGACGGAGAAATTGCAGCGCTCATACTCCAAAACGGAACATCGCCGAGAGTGTAAAACAGTTCCCAAATAAAATAGGAAATATACATATAAATTATTTTTACGGTAGTTGATTTTGCGTCAGCCAAAATCTCCGGCCCTGCAAAAAGCATAATCGTAGCTATCGCAAGCGGAAGCGGCACAAACAAAAGATACGGCCGAAGTTTTCCGTACCTCGTTCGAGTTTTATCAATAAGTCCACCCATAAGAGGGTCGTTGACTGTGTCCCAAATGCCTAAAAACAAAATCATTGTTGATACGGCAGCAGGCGGAATTTCAAAAACCTTTGTAAAAAACAGCGAAAGGTATCCTCCTGCAATCAAATTGTAGCCGAAAACCTGACCTGCATTTGCAAAACCGTATGCAAGCGTTTCCCTAACACCTACATATCTTGTTTCCTTTTCCATAAATTTTTACCCCATTCATAAACATTTATAAAAACTTCGTAGGGCAGGGGCTTGCTTCTGCCACCACAGATTCATAAAAATTCATCTCACTATATCGACATTTTTTATAATTTAATATTTATTTCCAACCGTCGCAATAATCTTTATTATGATTAATATATTCGTCAACAAGTTTAACTGCTAAGGAATAACTGTTTACAAGCGGATGAAGTGTGAGCGCCTGAATAGCTGCCGTCCTGTTTCGCTCCCTAATTGCTTTTGAGGACAGCCTTTCATAGTTTTTGACTCTGCGAATAAGCTCAAGGTTTTGCTCGTCAACTTCACCTATACGGTGCGGCGTTGCACCGCTTTTGTCAACATCGCAGGTTATTTCAACAATATCGTCATCCCTCAAGCCGATTATCGACCCCTCGTTTGGGATACACATAATCATTGAACCCTTACTGCCGCTTTGAGCAATTTCTATATATTTAAGTGCAACTCCGGCATAGCCGCCGTCATCCTCTTCAAAAATATCAAAATGCCACGGCTGACTTCGTTTTTCACCTGTTTCGCTTGCCATATAACTGCCTTCACGCATACCGTACCACTTGCAAAAAACTTTAAAGCAGTTTTCAAAATTATTTTCTATATCCATTTTTGAAAGCTCGGCAGTCATATTTTTATTAATATCCCTAATCTGCTCGCCACGGGTTTTATCGGCTTTGAGTATATTTTCAACAGCCTTTTCACGGTAGTAAAAGTAGTAGAGGTATTCGTTTAAAATACAACCTCTGTCCCTTAAAAGTTCCTTTTCAAAATAACGCATATCGCTTTTTTTGTACGCATCGTCATTTTCAATAAGCTCACCCATAATTTCTCTGCCGCAAAGCTTAATGCTCTTAAAATACGACAGATGATTCAAGCCGTAGCACTCGCCCGTTATATCGTTCGGGTTTTCGCCGTACATAAGTGCAAAAGTACGCAGCATACTTGACGGAGCGTCGCAAATTCCGTATGTAAAATCATAACCCATATCCCTAAGCGTTTGGCTCACCACTCCGGCAGGGTTAGTGAAATTAAACACTTTAACATCAGGCTTTGAATATTTTTTAATAAGCTCGCAGTATTCGGCAAGAGCCGGCACACTTCTCATAGCAAATGATAGCCCTGCCGCACCTGTCGTTTCCTGACCGAGAACGCCGTAATTTAAGGCAATTCTTTCGTCCTTTGCTCTCATATCGTCCTCGCCGACACGAATGGTGGTAATAACATAATCGGCATCTTTTACCGCTTCAACTGCATCCGAAGTCAGCGTAAATTTCATTTTTTCGCAAAGAAGCCTTGCCACATGACTTGCCATACCGCCGTATATTCTGAGCTTTTCCTCGTTATTATCCATAAAGCAAAGTTCGTCAATTTTCAACTTTTCAGCCTTTTGCGCAATGCTTTTGGCAAGAAACATTGAACGAACTCCGCCACCGCCTATTACAGTAATTTTCATAAAAAACCTCCGCATTTTCTATACATTTTTATTATAATACACAAATACCTAAAAATCTATATAAATTTTTATGATGGGTGATTCTGTTTTACTTGGACTTTAACAGTCAAAAAAGGCCCAAGAAAACTTGAGCCTTTTTTGATTTGTGTGTAGAGTGCATAAGGTGAAGTATAAAGTTGTATACAAATTTCAACCTTATGGTCTAAGTATAGCACCGGCAGGTGCCATTGCCGCACCCATATTGTTTGCGTCGGTTACGCCGAGGTCGGTAATAGTTCCGATTTGAACGGCTTTGATTTCTGTTCCTCTGCCGTCCTTTGAAAGCACGGCGCTGCCTGCACCGGTAACTGTCCACTGAGAAGTCGGCGGTCTTTGCCCACCGTATTCAAGCGGAAAACGAAACTGCCTTTCGCTCGAGCAAAAATGACTTGAAGTTGCGCTGACTACACAATTTGCACCGCCGTCAATAAGCATTGAACCGACACAAAGCGAAAGCGCCATAGTTGAGCAAGCACCGAAAAGTCCGATTGACGGAATTTCCAAATCTTTAAGTGCAAAAGCCGAACCCATACACTGGTCGAGCAAATCGCCGCTGAGCACAAAATCAACATCTCTGCTGCTGACTCCTGCATTTGCAAGCGAACGAATTATAGCGTCGTGAAGCATAGCCGATTCGGCAAGCTCGTATGATTGTTGACCGAGTGATGTGTCTTCAAATATTTGGTCAAAATCTTTGCCGAGCGGACCCTCGCCCTCTTTTTTGCCTGCCACACCTGCGTAACCGATTATTTTCGGCGGAGAATCAAATATAACTGTTTTTCCGATTTTTTGCATAAAAACACCTCAAAAACATTTTTTGCAAAAATTCAAAAAATATGTAAAAAACAAGAACTGCACCAAATTAATGATGCAGTTCCTGTTTTTGTTTTATTATAAAGTAACTCTCAGAGCCACTCTTTGATAACCTGTGGGTTTTTAAAAATTTCGTTGAGCTTATCCATAAACGGTTTGATATCGCCAAGGTCAAATGCACGGTGGTCAAATGCGATTGTGAGCGGCAATGTTGTGCCTGCTTTTACCTCGCCGTTTTCGTCAACGATAGCCTTTTTTTGAATTGAGCCGATAGCGATTGCGCAAGTTTGAGGAGGGATGATTTCAAGAAGTGTGCACACTCCGTTCCAATCACGGCAAATTGAACCGAGGTTTGAAATTGTAATTGTGCCCTGTTCGATATCGTGCTTTGTAAGTCTGTCGGTTTCAGGAATTGAGTAGTAATCTTTTTTAGCTTTGCCCTTTAATGTTTTAACTTTGTGCTTACCTGTTTTTGAACCGATAAGACGGCAAATGGTCTGAGCAATTTTACCCTGCTTTAAACCTGTCAATGTATTGTCGAGTGAAACCTCAAACATAACCTCATTCATATCAGTGTTGTTTGCACGGCGAATTGTTTCTTTAATTGTATCTCGCATTTCGCTCATACTTTTCTTATCCATATCGTGAATATTGAGCGTCATCATTTCACCTGTTTTAAGAACGGTCGGCATTGAAATGTTAATCTCTTTAAATGTTTTAACTTCGCCACGAACAAGTTTACGGTTGAAATTGATGTGCGAATTAATTTCAGGGCAAGCTTTGATAGCTTCAACTATAATTCTGAGCATTGCTGTGTTGATTGTGATTTTTTCTTCAGGTGAAATTGTAGAATTTATTTCTTTAAGCACTTTCAAAAATTCACTTACTTCAGGTTCATATGTTGCTGCGCAGTGCGGAATTGTTTCCCAGCTTTCTGCTGTCATATTTGAAACTATTTTTCTTGCAATACCGAAATGTTCGTCTTTAATTGTTGTTAATGTTTGCTTTGCCATAATGTTTTTCTCCTTTATATATAAATGTAATATTGATGATTTTCATATTCGTGTGAGCCGTTTTCCTCTCGACTACGATTGTAATTTTACCACCGATTTTCGCAAAAATCTATAAACCGTACTTTACATTTTTGCTCGCAACCGTCGGTTGCATCCCTTTATTTATGCGCCTTTCGGGACTTTTGTTGAAAATTCAACATAAAAGATGTATAATTAATTTATGGAAAATAAAAAGATAAGAAAGCCATTAAGATTAAAGGAATTTGATTATTCGTCAGACGGTGCATATTTTATAACTATATGTTCAAAAGACAGAAAACAAATTTTTTCAAGAGTTGTCAAATCTGAGAATATCGTAGGGGCGAACAGTGTTCGCCTTTCAAATATCGGCAAAATTGTTGAACAAGATATTCTAAACATCGAAAAAATTTATCCTTGCATTAACATTGTAAATTATATTATTATGCCAAATCATATACATATGATTTTATTGATTGACACCAAAGGGCAAACAATGTTTGCCCCTACGATCACTCGTGTCATTAAACAATTCAAAGGAGTAGTAACAAAACAGGTTTGTTCCTCAATATGGCAAAAAAATTTTTACGACCATATCATCCGCAACGAAAACGACTTAATTACAAAAATGGAATACATTTCCTCGAACCCTGAAAAATGGGAAGATGACGAATATTATAAATTTCAATAAAAACGAAAGGTGTAAAATTTATGCAATGGGAATTCAACTTGCCGGTTAAACTTATTTTCGGCAACAAAAAAAGAAAAGAAATCGAAAAATATATTGACGAAATCAGAGGCAAAAACGGTGTGCTCGTTTGCGGCAAAAGTTTCACTAAAAACGGTGTTGCCGACGAATTCGTAAATTTAAGCGGAGGCAAAATCAAAAAGATTTTCAGTGACATTCGCCCTAACCCAACTACCGATAATGTTGACGAATGTGTAAAACTTATGCGTGAAATTGACGCAGATTTTGCGATTGCGCTCGGCGGCGGTTCACCGATGGACTGTTGCAAAGCGGCATGTGCGATTGCAAAGGGCGACGACAAAATCAGGTCGTACCACAGCGAAGGCAAAGCGATAAATTTTGACGAGGCAATTCCTATGATTGCAGTCACAACAACATCTGGTACTGCAAGCGAAGTTACAAATATTTCTGTTTTGACTGATGTAGAAAAAAATCTTAAAAACCCGATGAACGACCCGGCAATGTATCCGAAAATTGCGATTATCGACCCTGAGCTTACGCTCACCGTTCCTCCGCAAGTTACCGCTTCAACCGGTCTTGATGTTCTCGCTCACGCAGTTGAGAGTTACTGGGCAACCATTCATCAACCCGTTTGCTCGGCTTGTTCGATTTATGCGGCAAGGCTTGTTTTTGCTTGGCTTGAAAAAGCTTACAACAACCTTGACGATTTGGAAGCTCGTGAAAAAATGGCAGAGGCTTCAATCGTTGCCGGCGTTGCTTTCAGCCACCCGAGAACTACAGGTTCTCACGCTTGCTCGTTCCCGCTTACAAATATTTACGGTGTTCCTCACGGCGAAGCGTGTGCATTTACTCTTGATTATTTTCTTAAATTCAATGCAAAATATGCAGACGCCGACGGCAGAATAACTGCACTTGCAAAGGACTGCGGTTTTGAAACGCCAAACGATATGGCAGATGAAATAACTGCAATGAAAAAGCGTATGGGTATGAGATGCACGCTTAAAGAAATAGGTTGCGAAACAGATGACCAAATTGAAGAACTCACAAAAAAGAGTATGTCGATGCTCATGACCCGCAACCCGATTACACTTACAGAAGATAATATCAGGGATATGTATTATGAACTAAGATAACTATTATATATACTACATATAACGACACAATTTATACAAAACAAAAAGCGTTGGAGTTTTATTTCTCCAACGCTTTTATCATTTTAATTTTTCATTTACAAGTGCCATAAGCTCTCGCAAAAGGAAAGTCGGAAGCAAAATCGGTTTTGTTTTTGACGAAACAGCGAATGCGTTTAAACCGTAATTTTTGCAAATCATTTTTGCTCTTAGCTGGTGGTATTCGCTTGTTGCGATTGCAACATCGCTCGAAAATCCGTTTTGCTCGATTATCTTTTTTGAATACGCAATGTTTTGCCTTGTCGAAGTTGACATTTCTTCAAGAAACAGTCTTTCCTGCGAAATTCCCCTGCCGACAAGCAGATTTTTAAGGCATTGCGCTTCCGTCATATTTTCATCTTTTCCCTGGCCGCCGCTTAAAATTGCGAGTGACTTCGGGTTTTTTAACAGATAAAAATACGCACTCTCTGCCCTTTTTTCAAGCGCAACACTCGCAACATCGCCCTTTACCCGGCAGCCGAGTACAATAAGCACCTTTTGATTTTTCGCCGTATCTTTGCCACGGTTCATTACATAAATTGAGCCTATAATAAGCGCTAAGCTTATAATAAACAGCAAAAATACGGTGTATTTTTTTGCATTAAAACTGAGTTTATCATAAACAATTCCCTCAGCCAAAAAGCACAAACCGAAAAATGTACCGAAAAAAGTTGCAAGGTTATGCACACCTGAAAAAATCGGCAGTAAAAACAGCAAAAGTATTACTGCCGCAATAAAAAATAAAATTATTTGCATTACTTTTTAGGAACAATTCTGTCCTTGCCGCCCATATACATACGAAGTGCTTCAGGAATGAGAACCGAACCGTCGGCTTGAAGATTATTTTCAAGAAATGCGATTAACATTCTCGGCGGAGCAACAACAGTATTATTAAGAGTATGAGCAAGGTAGTTTCCGTTTTCACCCTTAACTCTGATTTTAAGTCTGCGAGCCTGCGCGTCGGTAAGATTTGAGCAGGAACCTACTTCAAAATATTTCTTCTGTCTTGGTGACCAAGCTTCAACATCGACGCTCTTAACTTTGAGGTCAGCAAGGTCACCCGAGCAACATTCAAGAGTACGAACAGGAATATCAAGGCTTCTGAAAAGGTCAACAGTGTTCTGCCAAAGCTTGTCAAACCACATTTTTGATTCTTCCGGCTTACAAACAACAACCATTTCTTGCTTTTCAAATTGATGGATACGGTAAACGCCTCTTTCTTCAATGCCGTGAGCGCCTTTTTCCTTACGGAAACAAGGTGAATATGAAGTAAGCGTAAGCGGTAATTTTTCTTCAGGAGTGATTGTGTCGATAAACTTACCAATCATTGAATGCTCGGAAGTACCGATAAGATAAAGGTCCTCGCCCTCGATTTTATACATCATTGCGTCCATTTCTTCAAAACTCATAACGCCTGTTACGACATTTGACCTAATCATAAACGGAGGAACAACATAAGTAAAGCCACGGTCTATCATAAAATCTCTTGCGTAGCTGATTACTGCAGAGTGAAGACGGGCAATATCACCCATAAGATAGTAGAAACCGTTACCGGCAACTCTGCCTGCAGCTTCAAGGTCGATGCCGTCGAAACTTTCCATAATATCGGTATGGTATGGAATTTCATAATCAGGAACAACCGGTTCGCCGAAGCGTTCAACTTCAACATTTTCGCTGTCATCCTTACCGATTGGCACGCTGTCCTCGATAATATTAGGGATAGACATCATAATTGAAGTAACTTTTTCGTTAAGTTCCTTTTCTTTTGCGGCAAGTTCTTCAAGTTCCTTTGCCTGAGCGGTAACTTTTTCACGAATTGCCATAGCTTCGTCTTTTTTGCCTTGAGCCATAAGTGCGCCGATTTCCTTAGAAAGTTTGTTTCTGTTTGCTCTGAGTTCGTCAGCTTTTGCCATAGAAGCCCTGCGCTCCTCGTCAAGTTCTACTACTTCGTCAACAAGAGGTAATTTTTTATCCTGAAACTTCTTTTTTATGTTTTCCTTAACCACATCAGGGTTTTCTCTTAAAAATTTAATATCAATCATTTTTTATTCTCCTAATTTGTTTGCAATGTTTTTTAAATCTTCGGCTGAATAGAACTCAATTTCAAGTGTGCCCTTATCCCTGCCGTTATATACTTTAACTCGTCTGCCGAGAATTTCAGTGAGCGAAAGTTCAACTTCGTCATAAAAAGAATCTCTTTTTTTGCTTTTTCTGCGTGTTGTACTTGTTTGCGCCTCACTTGTTTTAGCTAAACGCTCTACATCTCGTACTGTCAAGTTATTTTTAACTATATTTTGTGCTACTTCATATATCATAGCTTCATTATCAAATGCAAGAAGCGCTCTTGCGTGACCTGCACTGATTTCACCGTTTTTAGTCATTTCACGAACTTCGCTCGGCAATTTTAAAAGTCGCAGAGCGTTTGCTATTGCAGGTCGTGATTTGCCGACTGATGTGGCAACTTCTTCTTGTGTGAAACCGCAACGGTCGATAAGTGCCTGCAAACCTTCTGCTTCTTCAATAGGGTTAAGGTCCTCACGCTGTAAGTTTTCGATTATAGCGATTTCCATTGTTTCAACATCGCTTAATTCTTTAACCACAACAGGAACTTCTTTTAGTCCGGCGATTCTTGACGCTCTCCATCTTCTTTCGCCGGCAACAAGCTGGTATCCGCCTGACGGGAGAGGTCTTACAAGAAGCGGTTGAAGAACGCCATGCTGTTTAATACTGTCGGCAAGTTCTTCAAGTGCGCCCTCGTCAAATGTTTTTCTCGGCTGCTCTTTGTTTGGTACAATTTCGCTGAGAGGGAGCGAATTAGTCGCTACCATTTCATCAACTGAATTTTCAAGCATAAGAGCGCCCAAACCTTTGCCAAGTCCTGACTGCTTTTTAGCCATCTTACTCCTCCTATATATAATAGTATACTAATTTATTGTTTTTTTAAGAATTCATCAGCAAATTTCTTGTACGCAAAAGCGGGTTTTGAGTATTTTTCGTAATAAAATATAGGTTTTCCGAAACTCGGTGCTTCTGCAAGCTTTACACTTCGTGGAATTGTTGTTTTATACGCTTTATTTGGAAAATACTGATTTACTTCGTCAATTACTTGAGAATTAAGCTTCAATCTCGTGTCATACATTGTGTAAAGCACACCTTCAAGCTCTAAATGCTCGTTATAATGCTGTTTTACAGTTCTTACAGTGCCCAAAAGTTGGCTCAAACCCTCTAATGCATAATATTCGCACTGCAAAGGAACAATTAAAGTATCTGAAGCCGTCAATGCATTAAGGCTGAGAAGTCCCAAACTCGGCGGACAGTCGATAATAATGAAATCATAGTCCATTACAATGGGTGCGAGAGCCTTTTTTAACGCTTTAAATCTGTTTTCTTCCTCGGCAAGTTCAAGTTCTGCGCCTGCAAGGTTCATATTTGCCGGCAATAACGATAAATTTTTAAATTGAGTTTGAATTACAATGTCTTTTGCCGGTTCATCATTTATAAGTATGTCATAAGTTGACTTTTCTATCTCTGTTTTGTCTATTCCTACGCCGCTTGTAGTGTTGCCCTGCGGGTCAAGGTCAACAAGCAAGGTTTTTTTGCCTTTTAAACCAAGTGCGGCTGCAAAGTTAACGCAAGTAGTAGTTTTACCTACGCCGCCTTTTTGGTTAAATATTGATACGGTTTTGCTCATACATTCACCTCCGAAAGAAATTATACTACAATAGGTGAGCTATAGCAAGATGTTTCATATGAAACATTTTAATTATTTTTTGACTTTAGTACTTGACATTTGAAAATGTACTATATATAGATGTTTCATGTGAAACAATATACTTATTAAGCAAAAGTTATAAATGTTTCATATGAAACATTTATAAAACAGAAAAAGCGAACCTTTCGGCTCGCTTTTTCCGTGTGATGAAAAGAGGAGAATATGTTAAAACGGATGTGGTCCGTTTTAAGCGAAGTAAATTACGCAGTTTTGTTCTGCATATTGGCATCTTTGGGAATTCTAACCCTAAATTCAATATATTCGTCAGTTTCAGTCTTGTCCGATTCAGCATTTATGCCACTTTGCTTCATCGTTTCAATCGCTTTATTAACTGTGTTAACAAAAATGCGAATATCTTTAAATACTTTTATGACTGTTTTCTTGTGTTTTATTTCTTTGTTGGTTATAGAAGCAATATAAGCTTCCGTTTGCTCAACATTCAAGTGTCTGTCGGTAATAACTTTTAAAGTTGTCCACAAATCTTTTTCATTGTCAAGCGCAAGAAGCGCTCTTGCGTGGCGTTCGGTTAAGCCTTCTTTTTCAATAAAATACCTTACATCTGCAGGTAATCTGAGCAAGCGAAGCTTGTTAGAGAGGGCAGACTGGCTTTTGCCGAGCTTTTTGCTTATTTGTTGCTGCGTAAGGCCAAAAGTATTCATCAAATGCGAAATAGCAAGCGCTTCTTCAAAAAAGTTGAGGTCTGAACGCTGTATATTTTCAAGAATAGAGAAAACTGCGCTATCCTCATACTCACATTCAACTACAATGCACGGAACAGTTTGAAGATTTGCAAGTATTGCACCCCTGAGCCTTCGTTCGCCTGCAATAAGTTCATAATAATCGCTATGATTAATCTGCCTGCAAAGAAGCGGTTGAAGTATTCCGTTTTCTTTAATTGAGTCTGCAAGGGATAACATTTCCTCGCTTTTAAATTGCTTTCTCGGTTGGTAGGGGTTCGGAAGCAATTTTTCTGTAGGTATCTGTATGATTTGTTCCATATCCCTCACTCCTTGATATAAATATATCACAGTTTAGAACAAAAATAAAGGATTTCTCATCGTGAGAAATCCTCTTGCTTCGACATATTAACTTTAATTTAGAGCGGACAGGTATCTATTTTTTTTGGTTTCCTCGGGTATTTTGTCGGAGTTTGCGATATCTTTTTAATAACAAATATCGTTCTGCCGTCACCGTTAGGCAATTCGTAGCTTTCAGCCTTTATAAGTTCACCGCCAAGCACACTTATTGCATTTTTTGCACTTTCAAGTTCCTCTAAGCCGTTAGAACCTTTCAGTGAAACAAAGTATCCTTTTTCCTTAACGAGCGGCAAGCAATATTCGCAAAGAATATTAAGCGGAGCGACCGCTCTGGCAGTAACATAATCATACTTTTCCCTAAATTCGGGCATTTTGCCGACATCTTCCGCTCTTTCGTGGGTAGTTTGCGCAATAATACCAATCTTGCTGAGAACATCATTAATAAAATTAATCCTTTTACCCGAACTGTCAATGAAGTTAACTTCAAGTTTAGGCTTAGCAATCAAAATCGGCAAACCGGGGAAGCCTGCACCCGTTCCTACATCTGCGAGTGTTTGTCCTTTTTCAAAATCTACAAACTTGCAAACATACAAACTGTCAATAAAATGCTTTATTACAATTTCATCAGGCTCGGTAATGGCGGTAAGATTAGTATGCTCGTTCCACCTAACAAGCCTTTCGGCATATGTATCAAATCTGTCTGCACCGTATTCTCCAAGGTTTACGCCAATCTTTTCACTTTCACGCTTTAAAAGGTCATAGTTAATCATAATGTCTCCAGTATTATATTGAGTGCGGCAATGTCAGCAGGGTTTACACCGCTTATTCTGCTTGCCTGCCCAAGATTTTCAGGACGAATCTTTGATAACTTCTCAATCGCTTCAAGCCTCAAACCTTTAAGAGAGGAATAATCTATATCTGCAGGAATTTTTTTGCACTCAATTCTGCGCATTTCTTTAATCTGCTGTTCCTGCCTTTTAATATATCCCTCATATTTGACGGCGATTTCTACCTGCTCAAACACAGCTTTAGGCAAATTAGGTCTGTCGTCATCAACTTCGGTTAAATCTTTATATGTAATTTGAGGTCTTTTGAGAAGTTCAATCATTTTACAGCCACGCTCAAGCGGAGAAGTGCCGCATTTTTGCATAATCTGCTGCAAAGTATCGGTAAGCGGAATTGATTTGTTTTCAATTCTTTCACGCTCAGCCTTAACCTGTTCTTCCTTTAATATAAATCTATCATATCTTTCTTGCGAAATCAATCCGATTTTGTAACCTATAGGAGTAAGTCGCACATCTGCGTTGTCCTGCCTGAGCACAAGACGGTATTCGCTCCTGCTTGTCATCATTCTGTACGGGTCGGTGCAACCTTTGGTTACAAGGTCGTCAATAAGAGTTCCGATATATGAGCCGCCACGGTCCAAAATCATCGATTCTTCACCCTTGATTTTGAGCGCCGCATTAATTCCGGCAACAAGACCCTGAGCCGCCGCTTCCTCATATCCGCTTGAACCGTTAAACTGACCTGCGCCGTAAAGACCGTCAATCGAATTAAATTCAAGAGTTGCATTCAGTGCAGTCGGGTCAACGCAGTCATACTCAATCGCATAAGCACTGCGCATAACCTGAGCGTGCTCAAGACCCGCAATAGTGTGAATAAATGCAAGCTGAACATCCTCCGGAAGGGAAGAAGATAAACCTTGAAGATACATTTCCTCTGTTTCAAGTCCGCACGGTTCAATAAAAAGCTGATGCCTTTCTTTATCTTTAAACCTGACTATTTTATCTTCAAAAGATGGGCAATATCTTGGACCTTTACCCTCTATTTTGCCGGAATACATCGGGCTTCTGTCAAGATTATCAAGAATAATTTGTTTAGTTTTTTCATTAGAATATGTAATATGACAGCAAACTTTATTTTTCGGCGGTTCTACTGTGTCAAAACTGAACGGCACAGTTTCCTCATCGCCGTCTTGCTCCTCAAGATTGGAAAAATCAATCGACTGCCTGTTAACTCTCGACGGAGTGCCTGTTTTAAATCTTCTAAGCGGAATATTAAGTTTTTTAAGCGCTTTTGCAAGCTCTGTAGCAGGGAACATTCCGTCAGGTCCGCTTTCGTATGAAACATCGCCGATATAAACTCGACCGCCAAGGAAAGTACCCGTTGCAATAATTACCGCTTTAGCATTAAAAAGTGCTTCAAGCTTAGTTTTAACCTGCCACATTCCGTCGTCGGTTTTGTAAAGGTCAACAATTTCGCCTTGCCTGATATCAAGATTATCCTGAAGTTCAAGCGTATGTTTCATACCCTGCGAATATTCACGCCTGTCAATTTGAGCACGAAGTGAGTGAACCGCAGGACCTTTGCCGAGGTTGAGCATACGAGATTGAAGCGTATATTTATCAGCCGCTTTGCCCATTTCGCCGCCGAGCGCATCAATTTCCCTAACAAGGTGACCCTTAGAAGTGCCGCCGATTGACGGGTTGCACGGCATATTTCCGACCCAGTCAAGATTAATTGTAAATACAGCAGTTTTACAGCCAAGTCTTGCCGACGCAAGGCAAGCTTCAATACCTGCGTGACCCGCACCGATAACTATTACATCATATGTTCCTGCAAAATATTCCATAGTCAAGCCTTTCAAATTTTATTTACCGACGCAAAAACGAGAAAAAATGTTGTTAACAACTTCCTCGGTTGCTTTTTTGCCCGTAAGTGTTAAAAGTTCATCAACTGCACTGTCAATCATAACATTAATTGCGTCAAAAGTCATACCCATTTGCGCCGCAGCGAGCGCTTCGTCAATATTATTGTACGCATTTTGAATACAAAGCTTCTGCCGTCTGTTAGCAATAAGCGGCTGAGATGAATCAAATTCTTCAACACCCAAAATATTTTTAACCGCATTTTCAAGATTACTCAAACCTTGATTGTTTTTAGCCGAGATATAAACAGTGCTTTCAAAATTACTTTCGATTATATCGGTATCAACTGCGCTTTCAAGGTCGGTTTTGTTAATAACGGCAACCGCCTTTTTACCTTCGCACGCATTTATAAGCATCATATCGTCATCGTCAAGTTTTTTCGACGAATCAAAAACGGCAAGAACAAGCGACGAAGTATCAATTCTTTCAAGTGCTTTTTTAATTCCTATTGATTCAACAATATCGTCACTTTCCCTAAGACCCGCCGTATCGGAAAGGTGAAGAACAAGGCTGCCGAGTTTAACCGAATTTTCAACAATATCCCTCGTTGTGCCCTCAATATGAGTAACAATACTTTTTTCTCTGCCGGAAAGCATATTCATAAGCGTTGACTTGCCTGCATTCGGTCTGCCTGCAATTACGGTATTAACACCCTCAGTCATTATCATTCCGCTTTCGTAATTGTCAAGAAGCTTTTGAAGTTCAACCTTTGCTTCGGTAAGGGTGTCGGTTAATGTATCGTTTTCAAGTTCCGGAATTTCCTCGTCCGGATAGTCAACCCACGCCGCCATAGTTGCGCTGAGTGAAACGATTTTGTCAAGCACTTTTCCGATTTCATTGCTCAAAGAACCTTGAAGAAGGTTAAACGAAGCCTTTGCCGATTCCTGACCGCTTGCGGAAATAAGTGTCGCAACTGCTTCCGCCTGAGTGAGGTCGATTTTTCCGTTTAAAAATGCACGCTTTGTAAATTCGCCCGCCTCGGCAGGGGAAGCGCCTGCATTAAAAACAGCCTCCAAAGTTTTTTCAACAATAAAAATACCGCCGTGAACCGAAAGCTCAACAACATCTTCGCCCGTATAACTTTTCGGCGCTCTGAAAACAAGAGCAACGGCATTGTCAAACTTTTCACCGTTTGAATAAACATTGCCGAATTTTGCTCTGTATCCTTTAAGGTTTGAAAGGGGAGTAGAGTCCATTGCTTTAAAAACCTTATCGGCAATTTCAATAGCATTGTCGCCGCTGATTCTTATTACACCGATACCCGAAACACTGTTTCCCGTTGCGACAGCCGCAATAGTTTTACTCATTTTTTCACCCTCCAAAATATTTCTATGCAAATAATGGCGAACAAAATGTTCGCCATTAAATAATCAATATACCGAGTTATTATTTCTTTGGTTCAATCTTTCCGAACTTTGGCATATCGGCTCTGTCAACTTTCTTTTCCCTGTTTGGGTCAACGGTTGCAGTGCTCGGCGCAGGTCTTCTGCCGCCTCTTCTGTCATTTCGGTAAGGTCTTTTTACTCCGCCTTCCGGCTCGATAACAACTCTTCTGTCCATACCGTTGCCGACTGAACGAGAGGTAACACCCTCAACTTCCTGAACTGCGGTATGAATAATTCTTCTCTCGTATGGGTTCATAGGCTCAAAAGTATATCTTCTGCCCGACCTTGCAACATAGTTTGCATTCTTTGTTGCGAGAGCTTTAAGAGTTTCTTCTCTCTTTGCTCTGTAGTCGCCTACATTAAGAGAAACTCTGACATATTTATTTGTTACATTTTTAATAGCGAGGCTTGTAAGATATTGAAGTGAATCGAGTGTTTCACCTCGTCTGCCGATAATAATGCCGTAATCATCGCACTCAACGGTCATTTCAACTGTGCCGTCAACAATCTGTGCACTGATTTTTGCATCTTCAACCTTCAAACCTTCAATCATCGACTTCAAATATGCGCAAGCGTAATCAAGGTCAATGTCTTTTTCGCTGATTTTTTCTTCCGGTTTTTCTGCCTTAGGTGCTTCCTTCGGCTTGGTTGCAGGCTTTTTGTCATATGACTTTGCAGGAGTTGAAGCTTTCTTCTCTTTTTTAGGAGCGGCTGCCTTTGGAGCAACATTCTTCTTCTCTTTTCTGCCGTCGTCATAGCTAACCTTAACCTTGGCATCACAGCCACCGATTAAGCCAAAAAACTTCTTCTTCTCCGGCATAGTGATGATTTCAACATGAACATCTGCTGTTTCAGGAGCGTTAAGCTGAAGCTTGGCATTCTGGGTAGCTTCTTCTATAGTTTTACCGGTACCGATAAATTCCTTTATCATCTTTATCCTCCGATAATTATTTCGTCATCTTTTTAATACTTTCTTCTCTTGAACGGCGTTCAATAGTATTTTCAACCATCAATTTTGCCTGAGTTCTCTTAGGCGGATGAACTTTGAAAATATAAATTTGCTGGACAATAGCAACAATATTAGAAATAATCCAATAAAAACCGACTGCTGCCGTAACCTTAAACGAAATGTAGAAGGAGAAAAACGGCATCATAAGCATCATCATCATCATTTGAGTCTGCTGCTGCCCAGACGCAGGATTATTCTTTTTAGAAATTATTGTTGATACAACGCTTGAACCTAAACTTGTTAAAAGTGAAAGAATAGGAATTATAACAATAACACCGTCTTTCCAGTGCGGTACAGCAGTCATATCAAGTCCAAACAAACTCATACCCTGCCTGTAAGTTTCAATGTCTGTACAAACAGAAGTTGTGAAAATCTTCGGAAACGCTTCAACGAGAGCATCCTTATAATGAGGAAAGTTCTCAAGAATGTTCAACTGAAAGTATGTGATTTTTGCGTCAGGGTTATTAGTGATTTCCTGATAAATAGGCAATACCACTTTATAAATATCGTTTGACGCATCATTAAATCCACTTGCGCCCAAAACATATTGGATAGGATAATAAATAATACCGATGATACCCATAAGGAAAACCATCTGGAAAATCATAGGTCCGCAACCCATTTGCATTGGGTTATGACCTTCACGAGCATAAAGCTCCTGCATTTCCTGATTAAGCTTGTCCCTATCTCTCGGGTCAGGATACTTTTTATTTATCTTTTGAATTTTAGGCTGCAGTCTTGTAGTACCTGCCATTGACTTTTGCTGTTTAACATTAAGCGGCAAAAGAATCAAACGGGTAACTACCGTGAAAATAATAAGGGCTAGAAAGTATTGGTTGTTAAGCACACCGAGCAAAAGCTCCATACACTTACCGAATAACCAATACAGTGGCTTAAAAACTGCAATACCGTTAGAAACGGTATTAGCTGCCATTACAATACTGCTCATTATTTGTCCTCTTTAGTTTTTTTAGGTGGAACAGGGTCCCAGCCGCCTTTAGAAAAAGGATTGCATCTCATAATTCGCCATATGCCGAGCAAACAGCCTTTAAAAACGCCGTGAATTTCAATCGCTTCAAGCATATATTGCGAGCAAGTAGGCGTGTACCTACAGCTTCCGTGCGAAAACCTCGGGCTGATTGTTACTTGATAAGTCCTAATCAAAAAGACTAATATCTTTTTTATAAGTCCCATCAATCAATAACTCCCAAAGCTTTAAAATGCTTTTCCATTTGTTCAAGCACCTGCTGCATTTTAACCTCAGGCGTCTTGCTCCTTGCAACAAACACAATATCCCAGTTACCGTTTATCCTGCTCTCAAGCTGAGAAAAGGCAGCACGAATAACTCTTTTAGACCTGTTGCGCTTAACTGCATTGCCGATTTTTTTACTTGTGGTAATTCCAAACCTGACTCCCTTGTATCTGCTTTTTGAGGCATAAGTCACAAGAGCGAAAGAGGCTTGACTTTTACCGCTGTAATAAAGCCGGCGAAAATTTTTGTTTTCCTTTAAGGTTTTGCTTTTCACCTAATAACACCCAATCTGTAATTAGTAAGAAAGCTGCTTTCTGCCCTTTGCACGACGGCGAGCAAGTACCTTTCTACCGTTCTTAGTTGACATTCTCTTTCTGAAGCCGTGTACCTTCTGTGCATGTCTCTTCTTTGGCTGATAAGTTCTCTTCATTTTTTTCACTCCATTTCTGAAAATCAAACTCGTCTTAATTTTCCTAAGCTCTGTACGGTATAGTACAGGCGTGTGAAATTTTCATACCGCTTTAGCGATAGAAACACTTTTCACAATATCGGTAAGTATTATATATTAGCTTTAGCGCTTTTGTCAACAAAAAAATAATTATTCTTGTATTTATTTTATTATTATATTATAATAGCACTATATCTTGGGTAGTAAAATACCGAGTATACAAGAAACAAATCGTTTTTTATATAAGGAGAAAGATATGATTGGTATTATCGGTGCTATGGACACTGAGGTTGACAACATCAAAGCTCAAGTAAAAAACAAGGCTTTATCAACTGTTGCAGGCGTTGATTTTGTCTGCGGCTTTATTGACGATGTTAATGTTTGCGTTGCAAAATGTTCGCCCGGTAAGGTTAACGCCGCTTTTTGCACTCAGGCTATGATTGACAATTTTGATATCGATATGATAATCAATGTCGGCGTTGCGTGTTCGCTTAGTGAAGATGTAATCATTAAAAATGTTGTTATCGCAAGTGATGTTTGCGAGTACGATATCGACATAACAGCTTTGGGTGAACCGAAAGGCTTTATCAACGGTCTTAATGTTATTAAGGTTAAAACCGACGGCAAAATTTCCGAACAGCTTGCAAGAATTGCCATTAATCACGGCGAAAAAATTCATCGTGGCACAATAGCAAGCGGCGACACTTTCATTGCAAACAATGAGCTAAAAAAAATGATTTCAACCGAATTCGGCGCAATTTGCGGTGAAATGGAAGGCGGAGCAATAGGTCACACCTGTGCCGCAAACAATGTTCCTTTTGCCGTTCTTCGTTCAATCAGCGACGGCGGTAACGAAAACGCTCAACTTGATTACCCTACATTTAAAAAAATCGCCGCAGAAATTTCCACGGCGATTATACTTGAATTTATTAAACTTCAAAAAAATCAATACTCTTTATTCTAATACAAAAGTATTGTAAATAATATCTTCCGCCTTTTCAATAAGGCTGTGAAGCGCAGTCTTTTCGCTAAGGTCGGAACCTGTTCTTGATTTATCTTCAATAAATACAAACCTTGCGTCTTCAATCGAAAGTGCGGCTGAGGCAAGTTCACGGCCAAGCGTGTAGTCAAGTCTGAACATTTCCTTTGGAAGCATACCGGCTTTCGCAAGTGTTATTGCGCCACGATAAACGCAAAGGGTATAATAATCAGAAATATATTTGAGTGCGCCCTCGTCACTGCCCGTTGCAACAAGGTCGAGCAAATATTTTGTAGCCTTGCCGAGTGTAAAGATTGAAAACTCACCGTTTTCCTCTTCCTTGTCCGTAAGTGCGTCAATGTCAAGACCGTTTCTGTTGTTGCTGACACCTAAAAGGTAATCGGTAGTAACACCGTAATATTCACTGCAACGAATGACGAAATCAAGACCGCATTCTCTTATTCCTTTTTCATAATGGCTTAAAAGAGCCTGAGAAATGCCAAGGTCTGATGCCGCCTTTTTCTGGCTTATTCCTCTTTCTTTCCTAAGCTGAGAAAGAATTGAAGCAAATTTAGAAATTTTTTCCGCCTTGTCGGCTCTCGCTTCTCTCTTTTCCTCTTTCTTTGTACTCATAATTAACACCTCGATTTATTACAAATAGTATTATATCACCGTATTACAGTTTGTAAAGTGCGATTTCCTGTTTGTAATATTTTGTAACTATTGGCTTAAAAAGGAGCATTTTAAAATGAAATCTTTTAATCTTTATTTTTTCCGCCACGGAATAACAAAAGGGAACTTAAACGCACAGTATATTGGGCATACAGATTTGCCACTCACTACAGATAGTATAAACGAGCTTCATTCAATCAAGGCAAAGTACCATTATCCGCAGGTTGACGCAGTTTTTTCTTCTCCGCTCAAAAGGTGCAAAGATTCGGCAGAAATTATGTTTCCTAACAATACCATAATCACCATTGACGATTTTATCGAATATAACTTCGGCGAATTCGAGCAGTGCACTGCCGAAGATTTAAAAGATAATGAAGACTTCAAAGCATGGCTTGGCGGGGGAGTTCACGCAAAAACGCCTTACGGTGAAAGCAATGCCGAATTTGCTCAGCGTATTTGCGCTGCTTTTGAAAAAGTTATTGAGGGCTGCATAAAAACAGGAACGCAAAATATTGCAATCGTGGGTCACGCAGGCGTTTTAATGACGCTGCTTTCCTACTACGGTTTGCCTGAAGCGCCTATGTCTCACTGGCAAATGGACCCGGGTTACGGTTTTCAGCTTCGCATCACGCCGTCACTTTGGATGCGTGCAAACAAGATTGAAGTTGTAGACACCGCACCGCAAAAAATGAAAAGTGAATAAAATATAATCAGTTTAACGGGTCGTCAAGAACGCCGACCCCTACATAATCAAAAAATAAAAATTTGTATAATAACATCAAAAAAGGGAAGCGCAACGAGAGCGTTTCCCTTAATTTTTTGTCCTGTTTTCAATTAATAAATTGACCTAACTTTAACAACACCGTCAATATTTGTAATATCGTCAAGCACTTTTTGCGCAGGAGTTGAGTCAACATCAATAATCGAGTATGCAATTTCGCCTCTGTTTTTATCTTCAAAAGAAGCAATATTGATACCGTCACGGCTGATAGTATCTGTAATTGTTGCAATCATATTAGGCTGGTTCTTATGAATAACGGTAATTCTTGAAACGCCGCTCTTTGCCATTGAAACAGCAGGGAGGTTAACCGAATTTTTAATATTACCGTTTTCAAGATAATCAATAAGCTCGCTTGCGCCCATTGATGCGCAGTTTTCTTCACTTTCAGGTGTGCTTGCGCCGAGGTGAGGAATAGCAATAACGCCGTCAATTCCGATTATGTCTGCCGACGGAAAGTCGGTAACATATGCTGCCATCTTTCCTTCTTCAAGAGCAGCAACAACAGCCTGAGAATCAGCAAGGTCGCCACGGGCAAAGTTAAGAATTCTTACTGTGTTCTTCATCTTGTCGATTGAGTCAGAGCAAATCAACTGCTTAGTGTCAGGAGTAAGCGGAACATGAAGCGTAATATAATCTGCAACCGGAAAAATCTCGTCAAGATTATTGTTAACGGTAATACCTGCTTTAAGAGTTGCGCCCTCAGGTAAAAACGGGTCGTAACCGATAACATTCATACCAAGGTCAACCGCTGCTTCTGCAACAAGTCTGCCGATAGCGCCAAGACCGATAACCGCAAGTGTTTTTCCCTTGATTTCAGGACCTGCAAAAGCGCTCTTGCCTTTTTCAACGGTTTTGCCCACATTGTCGCCCTCGTCTTTGATTGTTTTGCACCAGTCAATAGCCTTTGTAACCTTACGGCTTGCAAGCAAAAGACCGCAAATAACAAGTTCCTTAACTGCGTTTGCATTAGCGCCCGGAGTATTGAATACTGCAATTCCGAGGTCGGTGCATTTTTGAATAGGAATATTGTTAACGCCTGCGCCGGCTCTTGCGATTGCAAGGAGTGACTGCGGCATTTCCATATCGTGCATAGCGGCACTTCTTACCATAATTGCGTCAGGTGACTGAGCGTTATCGTCAAGCGTATACTTAGCTTCGTCAAATTTTGAAAGACCTACATTTGAGATTTTATTAAGAGTTTTAACAGTAAACATTATTTGTTTTCCTCCTCAAACTTAGCCATAAATTCAACAAGCTTTTCAACACCCTCAATAGGCATAGCATTGTAGATAGAAGCTCTCATGCCGCCGACTGTTCTGTGACCTTTGAGGTTAACAAAACCGTTTGCTTCAGCTTGTGCGATAAATTTCTTTTCAAGTTCATCGTTACCGATAACGAATGGAACATTCATAAGCGACCTATCCTCAGCAACAACTGTACCCCTGAAAAGCTCAGAGTTGTCAAGGAAGTTATAAAGAACAGCGGCTTTCTTTTCGTTTCTTTCTTTCATCTTCTCAAGACCGCCGATATCGTTCTTTATCCATTCAAGAACGAGCTTGCAGATATAAATAGTCCAGCAAGGAGGAGTATTATAAAGCGAATCTGCGTCAGCCTGAACTTTGTAGTTCATCATAACAGGGGTAATATCCCTTGCATTGCCCAAAAGGTCCTCACGAATAATTGCAACAACAAGACCTGCAGGAGCAACATTCTTCTGCGCACCAAAGTAAACCATACCGAACTTGCTGATATCAAGCGGTTCGGAAAGGGCGCAAGATGAAACATCGGCAATAAGAACCTTGTCGCCAACCGGCGGAAGTTCTTTATAAACAGTACCGTAAATTGTGTTATTCATACAAATATATACATAGTCTGCGTCTTCACGGAAATCTTCCGGCTTAGTCTTAGGAATGTATGTAAATGTTTTGTCGGCAGAAGAAGCAGCTTCAACAACATCACCGTACTTCTTTGCCTCTGCAAACGCTTTCTTTGCCCACTGACCGGTAATAATGTAATCAGCCTTGCCGCTGCCGTTCATAAAGTTGAGCGGAATTGCCGAAAACTGAGCGGAAGCACCGCCCTGAAGAAACAACACCTTGTAGTTGTCAGGAATATTGTAAAGCTCACGCATAAGAGCCTCTGCATCCTTAATAATCTTGTCAAATACTTTTGAACGGTGGCTCATCTCCATTACAGATTGACCGCTGCCCTGATAGTCGAGCATTTCGTCTGCTGCCTGCTTTAACACCTTTTCAGGAAGTGTTGAAGGACCTGCGCTAAAATTATAAACTCTTGCCATAATTATATTTTCCTCTCTTGTATTAGACTGTTGGCAAAACAAATTAATTTTGCACAGCAAGAACTTACTCCTGCCGTATCCAACAGCCTATAATATTTTATGATTATCAAATCGTAGTTACTATTATACTGTTGTTTATCTTTTTGTCAATGTTTAATTGCAATTTTCGTTAATATATACAACAGTTTGTTATATTTTTGTCAATATTGTGATAATATATAATTATTTTGTGAACTTATAGCCACAATTTTCGACAGTTTGGCACAGTTGTATAGTTCTATGTCATATCATATATATGATTATTGAAAAGTTATATATCGTGTGTTATAATACATTTGTATAGCTGTACATATTTTTAGGAATACAAGAGATACTTAAACCTACAAAACAAAATCAACCGCTAAAAGAGGGGTACATATTATGAAAAAATCGGAGGTATTTATTCCGTCGGCTGACGGTAAAAACAAACTTCACACCGTTATTTGGGAACCTGACAAAGAATATCCGAGAGCAGTTCTTCAAATTGTTCACGGAATGAGCGAATATGTTGAGAGGTATAACGGTTTCGCTTCATTCCTTACCCAAAACGGATTTGCGGTAATCGGAAACGACCATTTGGGTCACGGTAAAAGCGTAAAAAGTGACAACGATTTAGGTTTTTTCGCATCAAATAACGGCGACAAAATCGTTATTAAAGATTTATATTCCGTTTTGCTTTTTGCGAAAGATAAGTGGCAGGGCGTGCCTGTTTTCATTTTGGGCCACAGTATGGGGTCATTTTTCGTAAGGCAGTTTATAACCGAATACAGTGACAAACTTAACGGCGCAATCGTAATGGGCACGGGGTTCATTGCGGATATCGCTTCAAAAATAGGTATGACCGTTTCAAACATTATATGCAAGTCCAAGGGTGAAAAGTACAGAAGCAAAATGCTTGAAGACTTAACTCTCGGCTCAAACAACAAACCTTTTGCGCCAAACAGAACACCCGACGACTGGCTTTCCCGTGACGAAAAAGTAGTTGACGATTATGTTGCCGACAGGCTTTGCGGCTTTCGTTTTACCGCAAGGGCATATAATGATTTCTTTAAAATTATTCATTCTCTTGCAATTAACAAAAATGCGCAGGGAATAGTAAAATCGCTTCCTATTCTTATCACATCCGGCGAGGTTGACCCGGTCGGCGGCAAAAAAGCTTGTGAAAAACTGCTTTTCAAATATGAAAGCGCAAAAATCGTTGACACTTCGCTGAAACTTTATCCAAATGACCGTCACGAAATTCTCAACGAGCTTGATAAAGAAACGGTTTATAAAGATTTGGCAGACTGGATGATAAGTAAACTATAAACTTTACTTTTTTAAACTTCAAACATAACAAAAGAGCACCGCTTTCGCAGTGCTCTTTTTTATATACATTATATTTATTTTTATTTAACCGAACCGCCGTTATTTGATGAAGCGTAGCCAATCCAAGTTGTACCTACATTAAAGTTAACATCGTTACCGTTTGTATCCTTAATTTCAAGAACGCCGTTGTTTACCGTCCAGTTAATGTCAACAACAGTACCGTCGGTAGCAAGTTTACCCTTGCCGCCCGAAAGCAAGTAATTGCAATAAACTTCAGCCGAACCGCTGTTTTTGTAGTTGGCTTTTGAAACATATTCCGTTTCGTCAAAGAGAACGAGAAGATTCTTTCTCGCAACATCTGTTTGATAGTCGTTGCAGTGATACATTTTATCGTCAGAATTATATGTCCAATCTCTTGTAGCGGTTCTGCTTGAGAAAGTAAGACCGAGTGAATCACACTGAGTGTCACTAACGGTTGATTCTTCATCAGCAAAATTGAACTTTGTATACTTGCTCTGGTCTGCGTCGGTTCTAAAACCTTCGCCCTCAATGGCAGCAGCAATCTTGTCACCGTACATAACGCCTGTATGCTCGGTTGAAACATTTCTTGATGAATCTCTGCCAAAGAGCGTAACCTTGCCGCCGTAAGTCATTTGGTTAATATGGTCAACATTGTCTTTCCTAAATACAGTGTTAGCGCCGATATATGCAGTGCCTTTCTTGGTTTGGCTCTGTCCCCAATGGAGGAAAATTGCGTCAAACATCTCAGAAAACTTGATGTATGGAGGTCTTGCACTTCTCATAGGACCTATTTGTGACGGAACAGCAGTGTAGTCGGCATACATCCAAAGCATTCTTGTTTCGCCGCCTTCAACTTCGCCCTCAACAATAATGTCAGGCGGGTTCTTATCATCCGCAATACCCCACTGAGGTCTTGCTGAAACAGAGTTTTCAACTACGCACGCAACAGGTCTTTTACCGACTGCACTTTCGTTAAAGTCGCTTGAACCTGTAAGCGGGTTGGTTTTAGGAAGTTTAACAGGAGCTGCTGTTGTTTCCTGCTGAGAAACAGATGCAGGATCGCTCGTTGTTTCAGGCTTCTTGTCACCTTTACCCTTAACTGCAAAAACGATGCCGACAATAATTGCAATAACAACTATTACTGCAACTGCGATAATAATCGGCTTGTTATTTTTGCTCTTTTTAGGTTCTCTCTTTTGCGTAGGCATTTTTGCTTCCTCTCTTACCACTTTAGGAGTATCGTTTTTTTCGGCAGAATTAAAGTTTGTAAATTCGTCAAAACTTACGCCCTTATCTTCTTTATCTTCCTTTTTTTTGTCGTCAAGCCTGCCGACTTCTTCAACTTCGTGCTTAAACTGAGGGGTCGGAGTGCTTGCTTCAGCCTTTTTTCTGTCATTATTAGGTGTGTTAATATTTTTAATTTCGTTTAATATTTCATCTAATTCATCTGAATCAGCCATTATTTATTCTCCTTTCACTAATTCGATATAAACATTGTATCATATATAAATAAAATTTTCACTATATTTTTTTAAAAAATTAAAATTTATTGATTTGAAACGACACTTGTAGTAAAATACTGATAGCGGAGGTGATTTTTTGGCTAAAACAATTCCTATGATTATTACTAATGAAAATATTTTGGTTAAAGACAAGGAAAGCGATGAGTTTAAAACTTTTAATATGCCGGCTTTGTCCGACATTCCAAACATTCCTTTTTACCACCAATTTGCCGAAAAAATTGCCGAGTGTCAATATTATTTCAAAGAATTTATGAAAACGCTTTACGGCAAAAAACTTTCAAAATATATATTTGCCATTATCGTTCCCGATGATACAAGCAAGCTTGAATCTATTTTTATCAACGAATTTTTTGTGAATTCCGGAACTTGCAAAGCTGTTGCTCAAATGCCAATGGCTTTAGCCCTTTCAAAAGAAGACAATAAATATGTCAGCATTTCAAAGTCAAACAGGAACATTATTCTTGAATATGTAAGAAATCACGAAAGCGTTGTAACAAAATATTATGATGCAACCACATCAGACCCAAAAATTATAGCCGAAGATGCTCAAAGGCTTCATATCGACCTTGAGTATGAAAAAGTTCCGGTTTATATCAATAATTTTAATATGAATATGGACGAATATTTCAATTTTGAAAACATAATTTCGCCAAAACAATTTATGGAAAAAATAGCAGAAATTGATGTTGAAAAGTTATAATAAAAAACACACCCTTGCAAAACATAATTGCAGGGGTGATTTTTTTGAAAAATAATGATAAAAAAAGCAAAAACAAAAATAAAAACAAAAACAAATTTAACGATTACACATCATTCTTAAATCCCGAAATTGTTCAAGCCGACCCGCAGGGAATGTATACCGGTGTTCCTGCCGATATGTACTATAACGACGAGCTTGATATGCCTGTGCAGGATGCGGATGATTTGTAAAATAACAGGTCGTCGACAGACCCTCTTAATATACTCAAAAAATATAACATCAATTATAACAAAAAACAGGTTGATAAAATGTCAACCTGTTTTTGTATGGCGGAGTGGGTGGGATTTGAACCCACGGGTGATTGCTCACACGATGGATTTCGAGTCCATGCCGTTATGACCTCTTCGGTACCACTCCGTATGCAGTAGATTTATTGTATACTTTTTTAATGTTTTTGTCAATATTGAAACTGATTATAATTTATGATAAAATAAATTTATTATATAATATACATACTATGGAGATAAGTTATGGTAGCAATTATAGATTACGGTGCGGGTAATCTTTCAAGCGTGAAAAAGGCGCTTGATTACCTCGGTGCCGAAAGTGAAATAACGCAGGATAAAGACAAAATTTTGTCTGCAAGTCATGTCATCTTGCCGGGTGTCGGCTCTTTCGGTGACGCTATGGCTTCAATGGAAGAAAGGGGACTTGTTGACACGGTTAAGCAAGCCGCAAGAAAGAAAAATTTTCTCGGTATTTGCCTCGGTTTGCAGCTTCTTTTTGAGAGCAGTGAGGAGAGCCCGGGTGTTGACGGTCTTGGAATACTTAAAGGCAAAATCGTTTCTATCCCAAAGGACAAAGGCTTGAAAGTTCCTCATATCGGTTGGAACAGCGTAAGCCTTAAACAAAAGGGCGGCATTTTTAAAAATATTGACGATGAAAGTTATTTTTATTTCGTTCATTCGTTTTATCTTGACGGTGCAGACGAAGATGTTGTTGCAGGTGTAACAAATTACGGAGTAGAAATTGAATGTGCGGTTCAAAAAGGCAAGCTTTGTGCCACTCAGTTTCATCCTGAAAAAAGCAGTAAAGCGGGACTTGCTTTACTTAAAAACTTTTTGGAAATGGGGGATGAGTAATGTACGCTAAAAGAATTATTCCTTGCCTTGATGTTAAAAACGGACGAGTTGTTAAAGGTGTTTCTTTCGTTGACTTGCGAGATGCCGGCGACCCGGTTGAATGTGCAAAAGCGTATGACGAACAGGGTGCGGACGAACTTGTTTTGCTCGACATTACCGCAACTCACGAGGGCAGAAGCACTATGGTTGACATTGTAAAGCGTGTTGCCGAGTCGGTATTTATTCCGTTCACCGTCGGCGGCGGTATCAAGACAGTTGATGATTTTAAAGAGCTTCTTCGTGCCGGTGCGGACAAAATCAGCGTTAACTCAGCCGCTGTTCGCAACCCCGATTTAATCAACGAAGCTTCTTACAAGTTTGGTGCTCAATGCGTTGTTTGTGCAATCGACGCAAAGCGTGACGGCAATGGCAGTTGGGAAGTTTACTTAAACGGCGGCAGAATTCCGACCGGAATTAATGCTGTAAAATGGGCGATTGAAGCTGAAAAAAGAGGCGCAGGTGAAATATTGCTGACCTCTATGGACCAAGACGGTCAAAAAACCGGCTACGATATTGAGCTTACAAAAACAATCAGCGAAAATGTCGGTATCCCCGTTATCGCTTCCGGCGGCGCAGGTAAAGCGGAGCATTTTCTTGACGCTTTCACAACCGGCAAAGCCGACGCAGTTTTGGCGGCAAGCCTTTTCCATTTTAACGAACTCCCGATACCCGAGCTTAAAAAGTATTTGAGAGATAATAATATCAGTGTAAGAATTTAAAAGTGCAATGAATTATGCGTGTAATCGGTACTTATGTAGTACAAATTAAAGGAAAAGAATTTAACATGAAGAATAATAAAAATTTTAATTATTGCGTCCAACCAATATCAATTGCAATAGGTTCAACAGCTTTAACATTGATTTGCTCAATATTTTCTGATTTTGGGAATATATATTTCAGAAATCAATTTGGACGCGGAGAATTGAGCGGTTCATTTTTTATAATTATATTTCTTTTATTACCGGTATTCTTTAAAGGTTATAGGAAATATATTTGGACTAAAAAAGGATTAATTACTCTTTTTATTGCACTAACAATAAATCTATTAATAGGCATTTATTGCACGGTAACTCGCTATAATTTATTTGGGGTTATACTATAAAATAAGAAAACTTAATTTGTTTCAATAATAAAACAAAAAGCAATCTGTCAGTTAACGGCAGATTGCTTTTTTGGTTACGGTGGTTGTATTCATTTTGATAATCTAAATACATAGGAATTTTCGTAGCGGCTAACATTGTTAGCCTTTTATTATACAAATTTTTACACAAAAACAAAATGTATCAAAAGCATATAGCCGATTGTGCCGACGGCAATGCTCAAAAGAGTATTCTTTTTCCAAATATGTACAACTGCGGTGAGTGCAACGCAAATCATTTGAGGGATGATATAATTAATATCGCCCTTTTCAAAATCTTTAAGGCAATAAACAATAAGAATACCCAAAATTGCGACAGGCAAAACATTGCCGAGATATTTAATAAACTTAGGTACTTCCTTACTTTGACCGAAAAGTGCGAAAGGGAAAAGCCTTGTTGCAAAAGTGACAACACCCGCAACAATAATCATTAAAATAAGATGAGAAGAGGTCATTTTTCATTTACCTCCTGCGTTTCAAAAAACTTTTTGAATGATGATAAAACCACAACGGTTATCAAAAGCGACGGAAGTAAAAATTTATCAGCGCCGAAAATTACAAGGCAAATTATTGCGGAAAATACACCGACTGCGCCGATTATAGGACTTTTGCCCTTATTATTTCTAATCAAATCAATAAAAATAACAACAAAAAGCGCCGTCATCGAAAAATCTATGCCTGTAAAATCAATCGGTATCATTTGGCTTAAAAGCGAACCGAGTGCTGAGCCGATTATCCAGTAAATATGGTTAAACTCACCGATTAAAAATCTCGCTTTCGGCTCGTCAACATTTTCGGGAACTGACACTATTGATGAATTTACCGAATATGTTTCATCCGTCAAGGTAAAAATCATAAACGGATATCGCCAACCGCCTGCTTTAAACTTTTCAATATATGACAAACCGTAAAACATATGGCGGGTGTTGATAAAAAATGTCATAAGCGCAGTTGTTGCAAGGTCGGCTTTTGTGCTGATTAACGACACAAGCAAAAACTGACCCGAACCCGCATACACAATTAACGATATAAAAATTGCCCATAACCAGTTATATCCTGCTTTGTAAAGCATTATGCCGAATGCCGAACCCAAAAACAGATAACCGAAAAGTACAGGCAAAGATTCTTTAACTGCAAATCTTATTGTTGCACCCTTGCTTTTTTTCATATTTTCCTCTCTTTGCATTGCCAAAGCATTGCCAAAAAAAGAGGCGAACACTGTTCGCCCCTACGCTGTTATTTTAAATTATTTACCCATTTCTATATAAGCCGGTCTGTTATCGCTAAGCTCAATATTAGATTTGCCGTAAATTTCCATTTGAAGTTCATATGCATCCTTTGGAATATCTGCAAGCCAAATCCAGTTATTAGGAGCGGCAGAGAAGTTTTGACCGCCTGCACAGTTTTCTTCAGCCGGAACATTCTTAGTTTTCATAGAATAGTTGAGCCAGCCGTCTTTAAGTGCAGTATTGCCGATAGAAACAAGTTCTTTCTTGCTGTAACCGGTGTAAACATAATCAACAAGTGCATTAACCGTCTTTACTGTATCAACAGTACCGCCGTTGCTCATCTTTTTAAGCAAAGCGTTAAGAACTGTCTTTTGCCTGTTTGCTCTTGCGCCGTCAGAGTCAATATGCCTGATTCTGCAATAAGCGAGCGCCTGCTTGCCGTTGAGAAGCATCTTGCCCTCAGTGCCGTCAAATGTCTGCTTAATTGTAACACCGCCGTATGTTTTAGGGTGATTGTTAATTTCATTGATTTCAGCAGATGTAATTTTAATTGTAACACCGCCGAGTTCATCAATAATCTTAGGGAATGAATTGAAGTTAACTACCGCATAGTTGTTAATAGCAATTTTGTAGTATCTTTCAATAGCGTTGATATAGCACTTCATTCCGCCCATAGAAGCTGCTGCGTTGATTTTGCCGTATTGACCCTTGCCGTCAACTTCAAAGTAAACATAAAGGTCACGCAAAACAGAAGTAAGATGAATTTCCTTTGTGTCAATATTGATACTTGCAATAATTGCGGAATCGGCACGGGAAGTGTCGGAAATTTTTTCTTCTCTTGTGTCTTCGCCGATAAGAAGAATATTGAGCACATGAGTTGAACTTACAGGGTCGCCGTTTTGATACCATTGTTTAAGGTATTCGGCATAACTGTAAACTTCGCCCGCACTCGCTTCCTTAATTGTCGGGAAGTCTTCCTTTAAGAAGTCCATACCGTCATAATAAGTGCTCATTGAATAATCTTCACCGTTTTTGTCATCTGTTACTTTGTTGAGCATATTATTTGCATAAAGAAGTGCAAAAACACCTGCGGCAATTATCATAACAAGAAGAATAATTATTATTGAAATGATTGCTTTGCCTTTTTTTGTTTTTGAAAACTTTGTTTTCTTCTTTTCTTCTTTAATTTCGGTAGCTTCATCTCTTATAACCTGAGGAACTTCAGCGTCATCCTGTGCCAAAGAAAGAAGGTCAACCATACCTTCCTGTTTTTCTTCTTCAGTCTGCCGGTTGTCACTGATTTCAGAATCGGTATAACTGCTTTCTTCCTCCTCAATAGTCGGAATTTCAGGCTCAGAAGTTTCTTCTTCATTTTCTTGTGAAAAAGTTTCTTCGCTTTCTTCTTCGTTTTGAACTTCTTCAACAATAGGCTTCATAACTATTGTTTTATCTTCGGCAGTATTTTGCTCCTCTTCTTTAGGTCGTTTATCTTCAAAAACCTTAACCTCTTCTTTTTCTTCCGGTTCAGGCTTTACTTCTTCGATTGGGGTTTCATTGACATTTTCATTTTCTTGCTCTGCTCTGTGCTTTTTAACTTCAGAGAGAATGTCATCAATGCTGTAAGACTCTTTATCCAACGCCTTCACTCCTCTTATTTAATAAAAACTTTTGTCATTATATATCATATCGTGTCAAATTACTATAGAAAAATTGTAAATTCTATAATTTTCTAACACATAATAGACATATTAATGCATTTTTGATTATTATTCGCTTTCATAAGTTGTTTCGTTGCCCGTTTCCTCGGCACTTTCTTCATTCTGCGCTTCTTCCTCAAATCTGTCAACAACAGAAATTGTGGCAAGTTTTTCGCCCTCGTTAACTCTCATAACTTTAACGCCCTTTGCAGGTCTTTGGAAAGTGGAGATTTGGTCAACCGGCATACGAATAATAATACCGTCGGTGGAAATCATTACAACATCGTTTTCTTCCGTTACGGCTGCAATATTTGCAACCTTGCCGTATTTATCCACACGATAATTAAGAAGACCTTTACCGCCTCTTGACTGAACACGGTAGTCTGAAAATTCGCTCTTTCTTCCGTATCCCGTTTCGCTTACGGTAAGAAGCTTGACTCCCTCGTGCTCTGCAACAAAGCCGACAACATAGTCGCCCTCGGCAAGAGTGATTGCCTTAACACCTCTTGCGGTTCTGCCTATAAGCCTTGCATCATTTTCGTCAAAGCAAATGCTCATACCGTCGTGAGTTGCGGCAACAAGTTTTCTGTTACCGTCGGTAATATCGACCCAAGAAAGCTCGTCACCCTCGTCAAGATTGATAGCAATAATACCGCTCTTACGAATATGGTCGTATTGGTCAAGAGCAGTCCTCTTAATAATACCGTTTTTAGTCATCATACAAAGGAATGAACGGTTTTCATCCTTTGGCACCTGAACCATAGCGGTAATCTGCTCGCCTGCTTCAAGAGGGAGAATGTTAACAACATTCATACCCTTGCCTGTTCTTGACGACTCAGGAATTTCATAACCTTTCATCTTAAATACTTTACCCTTGTTGGTAAAGAGCATAATAAAGTCGTGAGTAGAGCAGGCAAACATTGTTTTTGCAACATCTTCCTCTCTCCTGCTCATACCGGACACACCTCTGCCGCCTCTGTTTTGAGCCTTGTAAGTGTCCACAGTCTGACGCTTCATATAACCTTTTTCCGTAAGAGTAAGAATACAATCTTCAACAGGGATAAGGTCTTCGTCTTCAACATCACCGACTGCCGCAGAAATTTCAGTTCTTCTTTCATCGCCGAATTTAGCCGTAGTTTCCCTTGTTTCAGTCTTAATAATCTCGTTAACTCTCTGCTCGTTGCCGAGAATATCGGTAAGGTCCTTAATTTTCTCGTGGAGTTCTTCGAGTTCATTCATAATCTTCTCAATTTCAAGACCTGCAAGTTGACCGAGACGGTAAGCGACAATAGCGCTTGCCTGCGGGTCATCAAAGCCAAACTTGTCCATAATAGCCTGCTTTGCCTCGGCTTGTCCGCCTTTGCACGCACGAATTGTTGCAATAACTTCATCAACAATGTCAATAGCTTTTGCAAGACCCTCCAAAATATGAGCTCTCTCCTGAGCTTTGTTTAAGTCAAAACGAGTTCTTCTTGTAATAACTTCTCTTTGGAAGTCAATATATTGTTTTAAAATCTCTTTAAGAGTTAATACTTTTGGAACACCGTCAACAAGTGCAAGCATAATAGCACCGAATGTAACTTGCATATCGGTCATTTTGTAAAGATTGTTGAGCACAACCTGAGCGTTTGCATCACGCTTAACGGTAACTTCAATGTGCATACCTTTTCTGTCGGAATAGTCCTGAACATCTGCAACGCCATCAAGCCTTTTTTCCTTAACTAAGTCGGCAATACGGGTAATAAGCCTTGCTTTGTTAACGCCGTAAGGAATTTCCGTTACAACAATTTTGTACCTGTCGCCCTTTGTTTCGATTATTTCAGCCCTTGCACGAAGATAAATTTTACCTCTGCCGGTTGCATACGCTTCCTTAATACCTCTTGTACCCATAATGATACCTGCGGTAGGGAAGTCAGGACCTTTAATATACTGCATAATTTCTTCAAGAGAAGCGTCAGGGTTGTCAATATAGTAACACATACCCTCAACAACTTCGCCCATATTATGCGGCGGAATATTTGTAGCCATACCTACTGCAATACCCGAAGAACCGTTTACAAGAAGATTTGGATAACGGGAAGGCAAAACCGTAGGTTCTTTGCTGTTATCGTCAAAGTTCGGAACAAAATCAACTGTATCTTTCTTGATATCTTCAAGCATTTTCATTGCGATTTTGCTCATTCTGCTTTCAGTATAACGGTAAGCAGCGGCAGGGTCGCCGTCAACCGAACCAAAGTTACCGTGACCGTCAACAAGAGTGTGCCTCATAGAAAACGGCTGAGCAAGCCTAACCATTGCGTCATAAACAGATGCGTCGCCGTGAGGATGATAGTGACCGAGCACTTCACCGACAGTTGTTGCACACTTACGGTACGGTCTGTCAGGGTAAAGGTTGTTGGTGTACATTGCATAAAGTATTCTTCTGTGAACCGGTTTTAAACCGTCACGAACATCCGGCAACGCACGCTGAACAATAACACTCATTGAATAGTCAAGGAATGCTTTTCTTATCTCGTCGCTTATTTCTACATCTCTGATTTTTTGATTGTCGTAACGAATTTCATTACTGTCCATTATTTAACCTCCATAAAAGAGTAACTGTATTGTCAGAATTTGTTATAGAAAACATAATTCATATTATTTTTTAAGCATTTTATAACATCCGCTCTTATTTCCTGCGGAATTGCTGCTTTAGGCACAATATTTGCGCCGCTCGGCAAAACAAATTGAATATAATTTTTTGATTCAATTATAGCTTCAATAATGTTGTAAGGATAAACACCCAAAAGCATAGGCTCATTTTCCTTTGGCGAGGTTTTAAACTCAACACATTCGTTGTCAATCGTAATTTGCCTAAGCTGAGTGTATGTCACATCTTTTTTTACAAAATTGTTTGCCCTTCTTTTAGGTCTTATTTTGCTGATATAAAGTGAAAACAAACCTATAAGCAAAGCATATAAAGCCATAATTATTATGTAAGTAATATCTCTGTCTTTAACAGAATAATAAGTGCCAATGCCGATTACAACCAAAGCCGAAATATAAAGCATTGTTAAAAACTTACTGCCTTTAAGCTTAAAAAGTTCAAAGTTAATCAAATCTTGCTTAGTTAAAATATAGTCAAAGGTGAATTTCATCTTTTTACCCCCTTTGACTTCAATGTGCTTATAAGGCTTTGAAGCTCACTGCCGTTATATCTTTCTTTATTTATAACCGCAATGCCACGGCTGAGAGTCGGCAAAATTATAATTTCTTTGCTTGTTTCTTTAAAAGAAAAAATACTTTGCCACGGAGCATAAACTTTTTCATAACTGTTTATAAGCTCTATACCCTCATCATAAATGTTAATTGTATGTTCGTCATTCAAAATAGGCGACATTTCATAATCACGGATAACGCCTTTTTTATTTGTAACTATTTGTACAATATAAAAAAGCGCAAGCAAAATTACAAATACAGACAAATAAAAATCAATCATTTTAAGTGCGGTAAGAACAACAAAAGCAATTACTATTGTTAAAATAACAATTACCTGCGCCGCTTCACCCATACCTGTTTTGCCTATTTTATATTTAAAACCGTGATAAAATTCTTCACCTGTCATTTTAAAAGTTAATTTCATAAATTTTATACATCCAAGTTTTGAACAAATTTTGCGTTCTTTTCAATAAATTCTCTTCTCGGTTCAACATTGTCACCCATAAGAATAGAAAAGTTTTCGCTTGCTCTTTGTGCGTCCTCAATAGTTACACGAAGCATAGTTCTGAACTCAGGGTCCATTGTTGTTTCCCAAAGCTGTTCAGGGTCCATTTCACCAAGACCTTTATAACGCTGAATGTCGCAATCACCGCCGAGTTCCGCAATCTTAGCGTCCCTTTCTTCGTCAGAAAATGCGTAACTGCTCTTTTTACCCTTTGAAACCTTAAAGAGCGGCGGCTGAGCAAGATAAACATAACCGTCCTCAATAATCTGCGGCATATACCTGAAAAAGAATGTTAAAAGAAGCGTTCTGATATGAGCACCGTCGACATCGGCATCCGCCATAATTATAATCTTGTGATATCTGAGTTTATTTATATCAAAATCTTCGCCTATGCCTGTGCCGAGTGCCATAACAACAGGAACAAGTTTTTCGTTTGTAATAACCTTGTCCACTCTTGCTTTTTCAACATTAAGCATTTTACCCCAAAGAGGGAGGATAGCCATATGTTGCTTATCTCTGCCTTCTTTTGCAGAACCGCCTGCCGAATCACCCTCGACGATATAAATTTCGCATTTTTCCGGGTCGTTGCTGATACAGTCTGCAAGTTTACCCGGAAGTGAGTTACTTTCAAGCGGAGATTTTCTTCTTGCGTTTTCTCTCGCCCTTCTTGCTGCCTCTCTTGCACGGGAAGCGTCAAGTGATTTGTTAAGCAAAGTTTTTGCAACGGCAGGGTTTTCTTCAAAATATGTCATAAGCTTTTCATAAAGCATTGTTGACACAAGACCTGTAATATCGGTATTGCCGAGTTTGCCCTTGGTTTGACCTTCAAACTGAGCTTCTGTAAGTTTAACGCTGATAACTGCCGTTATACCTTCTCTTACATCTTCGCCGCTGAACTTCTTATCACTGTCTTTAAGAATACCAAATTTTTTGCCGTAGTCGTTAAATACTCTTGTAAGTGCGGTTTTAAAACCTGTTTCGTGAGTACCGCCGTCAATAGTGTTAATATTGTTGGCAAAAGACAAAAGAGTTTCGTTATATGAATCGGTGTAGCAAAGTGCAACCTCTGCACTTCTGTCGCCCTTGGTTGTTGAAAGATGGATAACCTCATCCTGAATAGGATTAAGTCCACGGCTTGTATTGATATATTCTACGAAAGATTTAATACCGCCTACATAACAAAATTCTTCCCCGCTGTCTTCATCTCCTCTTTTATCTGTAAGAGTGATTGAAAGACCTGCGTTAAGAAATGCCTGCTCTCTGAGTCTTCTTGCAAGAATTTCATAATCGTAAACAGTCGTTTCCCGGAATATTTCAGCGTCAGCCTTAAACCTGATAGTAGTACCGTGACCGTCATGGTCGGCAATAATATGTAAGTCGTTGACCGGCTTACCTCTTTCAAACTTTTGACTGTAAATATGACCGTTTTGGGTTACTTCAACTTCAAGCCATTCACTAAGTGCATTAACAACAGACGAACCAACGCCGTGCAAACCGCCCGAAACCTTATAGCCCGAACCGCCAAACTTACCGCCTGCGTGAAGAACCGTAAGAACAACGGTTACTGCCGGAAGACCTGTTTTTTCATTAATACCTGTAGGAATACCTCTACCGTTATCCTTAACTTCAATAATGTCACCAGGTAAAATATTACACTCAATGTGTGTACATACGCCTGCAAGTGCTTCGTCAATAGAGTTATCTACAATTTCATAAACCAAGTGGTGAAGCCCTCTCGGTCCTGTTGAACCGATATACATACCCGGTCTTTTACGAACAGCTTCAAGACCCTCAAGTACCTGAATATCTTTTGCCGAATATTCTTCGGTTACCGTTGTGTCAATGTCAGCTTCTTCAAGTTCAATCTTGTTTTCTTCTTCGCTCATATTGATTTAATTCTCCTTTTAGCAAAATGCTAAGATTATAATTAATTTACTTTTTGCCCTTGTTAATTCTCTTTAATAAGGTTGAAGTATTAAGCGGGCAAACATATATATTTTCTTTGCAAACAATAAAACTTTTAGGAAGTTCAAAGTTTACATAAATTACTTTTTTATCTTTTTCACTTTTTGAAAGATAATCACGGCTTGCTTTATTTACCGTTGATGTATCCATATCAAAAATACCGATTATGTCATCGCTTTTAATAACGGTGTCACCGCCGAGATAAATATACATTATTCTATACACCTACCGTTTTCAATATGAAAAGTTTTGCCTTTTTTCAGTCTTAAAACAGTATTTGCATCACAACAAGTAATAAATACCTGCCAATTTTTAATGTGATTAAGTATATAATCTTGCCTTGATTCATCAAGTTCACTCATAACATCATCAAGAAGTGCAAGAGGTTCATCATCAGTCATTTCTTTAAGCAGGCTTGCTTCCGCAAGTTTAAGCGCAAGCACACAACTTCTTTGCTGACCTTGCGACGCATAAAGCCTTGCACTTTTACCGTTAATTAATATTTCCATATCGTCCCTGTGCGGACCTATGGTAGTTATTTTGTTTAATATATCGTTATTTCTGCTGTTTATCAGTTGCTTAACAAGTTCGTTTTCAATGTCACCGACGCTTAAATCAGCTACATCAAAACCGCATTGAAGCTTTAAATCAATCTTTTCTCTCCCTTTTGACAAACCGTCAAAAATTTCTATGGCATAGGGAAGAAGTGCTTCAATATATTTTTTCCTTTGATAAATTATTTTTGCACCCGATTTTGCAATATTTTTATCCCAAATGTAAAGCATATCTTCAAGATTACTGTTTTTACTCATATCTTTTAAAAGCATATTTCTTTGAGCTAAACAACGATTGTATTCTTTAAGCACGCTTCTGTAATTAGATTTAAGTTGGCAAAGTGAATTGTCAATAAATTTGCGCCTCTCACTCGGACCGTCTTTTACCATTGAAAGGTGAACAGGTGAAAAAATAACAGCTTTAAGTTCATCTCCGAGTGATGTTGCACTCTTTTTTTCAACTCCGTTAAGCTTAGCATTTCTTCTGCCTTTAATAATAAGTTCAGCAGTTTGTTTTCTTACTTTGTTTTCAAATTCAATTTTTAGCTTTGCCTGTTCTTTATCAAACTTAACAAGTTCTTTATCCCTAACCCCTCTGAAACTTTTGCTTCCGGTAAAAAGATAAATTGCTTCAATCAAATTTGTTTTTCCCTGCGCATTTTCACCGTAAATTATGTTTACATTATCAAAATCAAGTTTTAAATTATCTATATTTCTGAAATTTTCAATTTCAATCGAATTAATTTTCATCTGTAATAATTTTATAATCTACCGAAAAGATAGAAACAGTGTCGCCGCCGTGAATTTTTTTGCCCCTTGCTGTGCAGGTTTCACCGTTGACTTTAACTATTCCGTCTTGAATAAAAGTTTTTGCCTGACCGCCGGTTTCTGCAATGCCTTTAAATTTTAAAAAAGCGTCAAGCCTGATAAATTCGGTAGTAATCTTTACATTTTCATTTTTTCTCGGAGTTGCTTTTGCTTTAATTTTCATTTTTAAGCCTCATTGGTAATACTAAGAATAAGAAAGAGTCATCGTTAATAGGCATAACTTTTGCAGGGCTTACCGCACCGCCGAGTTCAATTCTTACTTGGTCTGTATCTGCTGCGTGAAGTGCGTCGAGCACAAATTTTGAGTTAAAACCTATTTCAACTCTGTCACCGCTTACATTTGCATGAGTGTAGTTAACAACTCTGCCTATGCTTGATACCGTTGAAACTCTCATCTCATCTGCGTCAAATAAACATCTGATAGGGTTTTTCTTGTCATTTTCAATAACAGGAAGTGTTCTTTCAATGCAGTTGAGCGCATCCTGAGTATTAATAAGCACTGTTGTGTTGCAGGTTTTAGGAATAGCGGCATTGTAATCAAGAAAATCACCGTCAAGTAAACGGCTTATAATGCTGTAATTATCAACATCAAAAACTATATGCCTTTTGCCGACACTGATAGAAATATCTTTTTCGCTCTCAGTTGAGAAAAGTTTAATAAGTTCTCTTATTGTTTTTTTAGGAACAATAAAATTAATATCTTCGCCGTCATATTTAACTGTTTCGGTTCTTACAGCAAGTCTGTAACCGTCAACACCTACAAGCCTTAACTGATTTTGAGTAAGTTCAAATTTAAGACCGGTATGTACAGGCTTTGATGCTTCATTGTCCGCAACTGCAAAAAGAGTTTGCGAAACCATATTTTGAAGCACATTTTGATTTAAAAATAAAGGATAACCGCCGGAAACAGACGGAAGTTCAGGATAATCGTCGGCATCAATACCCGAAATGTTATATTGTGCCGCACCGCTGATAATTGAAACAGATGTGCCGCTTATTTCAAATGTAACTTTACCCTCAGGAAGCTTTCTTATAATGTCGCTGATTATTTTTGCATTAATAACAATCGCACCCGGTTCAACAACACTTGCTTCAAGAGTTGTGTTGATACCAAATTCAAAATCATAACCGGTAAGACTTAATGTATCAGAGCCACATTCCATAAGTATACCCTCTATTGTAGGAATAGTAACTTTGGTACTTACCGCTCTCATAACATTTGAGCATGCTTCACTCAATTCCTTTGTGTTACAGGTAAATTTCATTTTTTGTTATCCTCCGTCTATCTATAGATTTATCTTATAGTAGTAGTAGTATAGGGTGTGGAAACTGCTGAAAATTCATTTTTTCTTTTATTTAAGCCGTTTTCACGCTGAAAATTTTCAAAAATCGTTTTGTGTAGAAATTGTTGACATTGTGTAAAAATATTTTTTTCCACAATCATTGCGGAAAATTTAATGTTAATTGTTTAAAAAGATGTGTAAAATTTATTATATTTTTTTCTAAAAATAGTTGTAATATTACTGTCCGCTCTTAACATTTGAAATAATGTCTTGAATTTGCCTTGCAAGTTTTGAATCGGTTTCAATTTCCTTTTCAATCTGGTCAATGTTATACATTACGGTTGAATGGTGCTTTTTAAATTCTGCGCCGATATCCTCATAACTCATATTTGTAACTTTTCTTACTACATAAAATGTAATTTTACGAGCGTGAGAAATGTTTGCTTTTTGAAGTTTGCTGTAAATATCGTCAACCGAAATGCCCGTTGTTCTGCTTACTTCTTCAACTATTTTTTGAATTGTAACAGGAAGCGGTTGAGTATCCTCCATTACTACCTTAACAACATTTTGAGCAAGTGCAATGGTAGGTGTGTGCTGGTTAATGTCACAATAAGCGTAAAGTTTTTTTGTTACGCCTTCAAGCTGACGAATATTTGATTTAACTTTTTCTGCTATGTAGTTAACAACCGGTTCCGGTATTTCAAAATTAAGCATCATAGCTTTGCGTTTAATTATTTCACATCTTGTTTCATATTCCGGAGGTTGAATGTCTGCAAGAAGTCCGTCTTCAAATCGTGATTGAAGCCTGTCAGTAATAGACTGAATATCTTTTGGCGGACGGTCGGAAGTGACAACAACCTGCTTTCCGTTTGAAACGAGTGTATCAAATGTATGGAAAAATTCTTCAACCGTTGATTCTTTATTTGCAATAAACTGAATATCGTCAATTAAAAGAAAATCAATATTGTTTCTGAACTTTTCGTGAAATTCATCCGTGGTTTTATATTGAAGTGCCTGCATAAATTCGTTAACAAACTGCTCGGCACGGATATAAAGTATATTCATTTCAGGATAATTTTTTTTAACCTCGTGACAAATGGCATTTAAAAGGTGCGTTTTGCCAAGACCCGAATTACCGTAAATAAAAAACGGGTTGTAATTTCTAAATGAACCCTTAGAATTAAGAGGGTCGGAGGCAACTGCTTTAGCCGCAGCATAAGCAAATTTATTTGATGCGCCAACAATAAAGTTTTCAAATGTATATTGTTCGTTTTTATAATCTTCTAAATGTTTTTTATCCTGATAAAATTTGTGTTCTTCGTTATTATTACTGTTGTCGCTTACCTTTTCATCTTCTGCACAAATATATTTTATTTTTACATCAAAGCCCATAATTTGAGCAAACGCTTCACTGAACATAGGACCGTATTGCGACACAACAACATTCATATACATTGAACTTTGAAGCCTTAATGTAATTGTAGCGGCGTCAAAGCTGACAAATTCAGTCTTTTTTATCCATAAATTATATGCTGTTTCAGTTACCCTCTCTTTACAATAGGCAAGAACAGCTTCCCAAATCTCGTTAAAGGAATCCATTTAATCTTTTTTACCTCCGTATTTTACCTAAAAATACAATACTCCAAATTAATTATTCATATGTAGTTTATATTACCATATAAAATGTATTTAATCAATACTTAATTTAAATATTTATATATATTATTATATAGAATATATTAAATAATATAGTAAATAATTTTAATTACAGTTGTAAAATAAAATACTATATTGTATAATAAACCAAAAGGAGGTGCCTAATGAGAATTTTTAAAAACAGAGGAGATATATTTTTTTCAAAAACAAATAAAGAAAAGTCTACCGAGCAAAAAATTCTTATTATTGCCTTGGTAGTAATAGTTATTTTTTCGGTAATATTTTTGTTTGTTGTCGGCGCAAAAAATGATTTCAGCGCAAAAAAATTTTTTGAACCGGAAGATTTGTCAACTACGGTTGAAACAACCGAGCATGAAGTTGTTTTGCCTCAAGTGAGCGGAAAAACAAATTATATAATAACTGTGTCGGACGACAACAATCTTTTGTTTGTAGAACTTTTGCAAGTTGACCTTGATAATGTGAGTTATAAAGTTTGCACGCTTAAATCATCAACGGAATATGACGGAAGTACGCTTGGATATATTTATTCAAATTCGGGGGTAATTAATGTTAAAACTGCCGTTGAAAGTATGATGAGCGTTAAGTTTGATTATTATATTGATTTTGAGCGTGATAAATTTTGCGAATATTTTGATGAATTAGGCAGTGTAAACTATGCTTTTGCTCAGGATATAAGATATAGAAACAGCAAGTCAAATGTACCTTATACCGTAAGAGTTAAATCGGGTGAACAAACATTAAAAGGAACTCAGGTTGTTAATTTAGTAAGATATTATTTAGAATCAAACAAAACTCAGGCTTCTGCCAATGATTTGCTTTTAAATTCACTTTCAAAACAAATTAATGCGAATAATTACGAAAAGAAAGAGCAATTTTTCCAAGATTTGGTTACAAAATCAAATACCAATATTACCGTAAGAGATTATTCCGGTGCGGAAGACGCAATAAATGTTTTGTGCAACAATCAAAACGGAGTGAGCCTATACGGTGCACCTGTAAAATATAAAAATAATAAGATTACAAAAGAAACATTACAAAGCGCAAAAGATTATTTTGTTAAGTAGGAGATATGATGGATAAAGAAAAAATTGAAAACGCAGTAAAAGAAATATTAATTGCAGTAGGTGAAGACCCAAATCGTGAGGGTTTGCTTGAAACGCCGAAAAGAGTTGCAAATATGTATGAAGAAATATTTGCAGGTTTGACTGAAGACCCAAAACAACACATAAAGCTTTTTGACGAGCAGTCAAATGACGAAATGGTAATAGTTAAAGATATTCCGTTTTATTCAATGTGTGAACATCATCTTTTGCCTTTCTTCGGCAAAGCTCATATTGCTTATATTCCGAGTGATAACAAAATTATAGGCCTTTCAAAACTTGCAAGAATTGTTGATAATTTTGCAAAAAAGCCGCAGGTTCAGGAAAGGCTTACGAGCGATGTTGCCGATTTTCTTAACGAAAATCTTCAGCCAAAGGGTGTTGCGGTTATTATGGAAGCCGAGCATATGTGTATGACAATGCGTGGTGCCCGTGCCGCAGGAGCAAAAACTCAAACCTCCGCCCTTCGTGGCATTATGCGAAGCGATGCAAAATCAAGAGCAGAAGTATTATCACTTTTAAAATAATGAAAGAATATAATAAATCTAATGTTTCAAAAGCAAAACAATTAAGAAAAAATATGACGCCTTGGGAAAGAAAACTTTGGTATACTTTTTTAAATTCATATCAAATAAGATTTCAACGCCAAAAACCTATAGGTGAATATATTGTTGATTTTTATTGTGCAAAAGCAAAACTTGTTATAGAACTTGACGGTAGTCAACATTTTGATGAAAAACAAATTGTACAAGATAATAAAAGAACAAAAGATTTAGAAAATATGAATTTAAAAGTTATAAGATTTTCTAATTATGATATTGATAAAAACTTTTATGAAGTATGTTCTCAAATTGATAATATAGTAAAAAAACAAATGAAATGATTTCTCTCCTATCGTCAGCATAGCTGCCACTTCCCTCATCAGAGGGAAGCAAGAACTTGGCTCCCTCTGACGAGGGAGCTGTCAACTTTGTTGACTGAGGGAGAGAAAAAGGTTAAAAAATATGATTTGGAAATGCAAAGAAAAAGAAATTGAATACGGAAAAGATGTACTTATTATGGGTATTGTTAATGTTACGCCGGACAGTTTTTCCGACGGCGGCGACCATTTTAAGTGTGAAGACGCTGTTGAATGTGCCATAAAACTTGTTGAAGACGGTGCAGATATTATTGATATAGGAGCTCAGTCAACAAGACCGGGCCACACTCCCGTTTCCGACAAAGAGGAATGGCAAAGGCTTAAACCTGTTTTAAAAGCTTTAAACGGCAAAATAAGCGTGCCTGTTTCAATAGATACTTATTATCCTTTTGTTGCCGAAAAATCGCTTGAAAACGGTGCAGACATTATTAACGATGTCAGCGGAGTAATTAACCCTGAAATGGCAAAAATCGTTAAATCAAGCGGTTGTGGTTGGGTAATAATGCATAACGGTCACGCTACACCGGATGATATTAAGTCATTTTTTGAAAATTCAATAGATGAATGTGAAAAACTCGGTATTGATAAATCACAAATTTGCCTTGATATGGGTATCGGTTTTAACAAAGATTATGAGGAAAATTTAAAACTTTTAACAAGTGTTGATTATTATAAATTCGACGGCTGCCCACTTTTACTCGGTACATCGAGAAAACGGGTTATCGGTCAGGGCAGCAGGCAGGAAATTCCAAAAGAAAGAGTTTACGGTAACATTGCCGCCGATACCGTTGCAATTATGCAGGGTGCGGATATAATACGAATTCACGATGTTTTAAATGAAAAGCAGGGCATTTATATGGCTCAGGCTTTGCGTGATTTTAAAAACTGAGAGGGAAAAGGTATGGATAAAATTTTAATTCGTGATTTAAAAATATTTGCTTTTCACGGCGTTAATGAAGAAGAAAAAATTGACGGTCAAAATTTCGTATTTGATATTGATTTGTATGTTAATATGACAAAAGCATGCTACAGCGACAATGTTGAGGACACTGTAAGCTACGCAAAGGTTATAAAAACGGTTACAAGAGTGTTTACCGCCAAGAAGTATGATTTACTCGAAAAAGCGGCTCAAATCACGGCAGACGCAATTTTAGACGAATATAGTGATGTTTCAAAGGTTACCGTTACTCTCAAAAAGCCGGAAGCACCGATGAAAGCAGATTTTTCATATGTCGGCGTTCAAATTGAAAGGGAAAGATAATGATTTATATTCTCAGTATAGGTACTAATATCGGCAACAGAAAAGAAAATATTGAAAAAGTTATCGATTCAATTAATCTTTTGCCGAAAACAAAGGTAAATAGAGTAAGTTCAATTTATGAAACTCAGCCGGTTGGTTTTGATGACCAACAAAATTTTTATAACATTTGTGTCGAAGTTGAAAGCAACTTCAATGCGCACGAAATGCTCGGCTGTGCTCTTGGTATTGAGGCAGGTTTCGGCAGAATTCGTACCATTAAGAACGGACCGAGAATTATCGATATTGATATTATTTTGTCCGATTGCGGAAATGTTAACAGTGAAAATCTTTTAATTCCTCATCCAAGGTATAAAGAACGCAGATTTGTCCTTGAACCTCTTAAAGAACTTTATCCGAGTTGCTCTGTTTTCGGTAACGATTTTTCAGGTTTAAGTGAAAAAATCGAGAATCAGGAAATAATAAAATTATAAAAAATTTGTAGAGACAGGCGTGTAGAAAAAATCAAAAAATAAATTTCTACACACTGGAGAATGTTGAGAAAGTGAGATAAATTTTGTATTTTGCGAGCGGGAGCTGTACGATGGTACTGCCCCCGAGCAAAAGACAAAAAGTGCCAAAAACGGCTTGAACTCGATGTTCAAGCCGTTTTTCAAATTGTAATTATTAGAATATTTTCTGCAGGAGCAAGCCCCTGCCCAACGAATAGTCCTACTGAATTTTTAAAACTCAGCACGGTTTAGCCACTTTATCGACATTCTAAGATAATCAGTTTGATTACCTGTCTTATTTTTTGGAAAAATTAATTTTTAATAACAAAATTTCTTTTCTTTATATCTTTTAGTTTTACACAAAATATTATTACACCGGTGTGAAAATAATGAAAGGATGAAAAAATATGAGCAAAAAAACATCATCAAATATGATGAAAATTATGGGTGCAACGCTTGCTGTCTGCTCTGCCGCAGCACTTATGAGTTCAACAAAAACAACTAATTCTTCCGCTAAAAAAACAATGAAAAAAGCCGGCGAAAAGGTAGTGGAATTTGTCGACACCGTAGCATCATTTATGTAGGGTAAATTATAGTTTATCTTACGGGTCGTCGGGGACGCCGACCCCTACAGAAGTCTGAAATAATAAGACTATCGTAGGGGCGAATATCATTCGCCCGCATATAATGTGGTAACGCCGTCAACCGATAAAAAAAGGCACTGCATTTGCAGTGCCTAAATTATTTGATTATAGGTTTAATCAGTCGTTTGCGTGACCTGTTGAACCGAATACAACATCAATCTTATGAGCAACAACCTCTTCAATAAGGTTTCTTGCAGGGGTAAGATACTGACGAGGGTCAAAGTGAGTTGGGTTTTCGGCAAAGTGCTCTCTGATAGCAGCTGTCATAGCGATACGGATATCAGAGTCAACATTAATCTTGCAAACAGCCATAGATGCAGCCTGACGAAGCATATCCTCAGGAATACCGATAGCATCAGGCATTTCGCCGCCAAACTTGTTGATAAGCTTGATATGGTCTTGGTTAACTGAAGATGCGCCGTGAAGAACGATTGGGAAACCAGGAAGTTTCTTGCCAACTTCTTCAAGGATGTCAAAGCGAAGCTGTGGCTTCTGACCAGGCTTAAACTTGTATGCGCCGTGGCTTGTACCGATAGCGATAGCAAGTGAGTCAACACCTGTTCTTGTTACGAAGTCATAAACTTCTTCAGGTCTTGTGTAAGATGCGTTTTCAGCGTCAACCTGAACATCATCCTCAACACCTGCGAGTGTACCGAGTTCGCCTTCAACAACTACGCCGTGAGCGTGAGCATATTCAACAACCTTCTTAGTAAGAGCAACATTTTCTTCATAAGGAAGTGAAGAACCGTCAATCATAACTGAAGTAAAGCCGCCGTCAATGCAGTCCTTACAAGTTTCAAAGTCAGGACCGTGGTCAAGATGAAGAGCGATTGGAAGACCTGTTTCCTCAGCTGCAGCCTTAACCATAGCAACAAGATAGCCGTGTGATGCATACTTTCTTGCGCCTGCTGAGCACTGAAGAATAACAGGAGCGTTAAGCTTCTTTGCTGCACGGGTGATACCCTGTACAATTTCCATATTGTTTACATTGAAAGCACCGATAGCATAACCGCCTTCGTATGCCTTTTTAAACATTTCAGTAGTAGTAACTAATGGCATTTTAAAAATCTCCTATACTTACTTGAAAATTTAGTTAGTGGCTAACCACTTAACGCAGATATTATACAACATATAAAGCAAAATATCAACAATAATATGTTAACAATTTCACAATTTTTTACTTTTCGTCTTTGTTGTCGTAATCAATAATTTGTTTAGCGATATAAATAGGTCGTCTTTTTGTTTCAATATAGTTTTTAGCAAGGTACTCGCCCATAATTCCGATAGTAAAAAGCTGAATACCGCCCAAAAACGCAATAAGAATAACAAGCTGAGTAAAACCGTCAACATTAATATTGCTGACAAGCTTTCTTATAACGGTAATTATTGCATAAATCAAACTTAAAACAACTGTAATTCCGCCTACATACCCGCTGATTTTAAGCGGAACGGTTGAAAAAGCGACAATGCCGTTAAGACCGTATTTAAGAAGTTTTGTAAAATTAAAACTGCTTTTGCCGTTGAGCCTTTCGTCTGCGGTGTAAGTTATATATTTTGTGTTAAAACCTACCCAACTGAATATTCCCTTACTGAAGCGATAATATTCACCCATAGAAAGAATAGCGTCTTTAACACTTTTCCTGAAAGTACGAAAATCGCTTGCTCCGTCAACAAAATGAGTATCGGTATATTTGTCGGCAAATTTGTAAAAGCTTTTTTTGCAAAATTTTGAAAATGCGCTTTCGCTCCTGTTTTCCTGGCAGGCGCAGACACAGTCAATGTCACTTTCGCTGTCTAAAATACTTACCATATTTTTAACTATTTCGGGGCTTTGCTGCAAGTCGGTATCTATTATTGTAATGTAGTCACCCTTGCAGTTTTGAAGACCTGCATACATAGCGGCTTCCTTTCCGAAATTTCTTGAAAAATTTATTATTTTAATATTTTGCGTGCTTTCTTTTTTTAATTCTTTGAGTGCCGAAAAAGTGTTGTCGCCGCTTCCGTCATTGATAAATACAAGTTCATAGTCGTCCGTGTTCGGAAATGAGTCGAGTATTGTTTTTGCAAACAGTTTAACATTTTTTTCTTCGTTGAAACATGGACAGATGAATGATTGTTTCATTTTTTCACATCCTTAATATGTATAAGCGGGTCATCAGTGACGCCGATTCCTTTATAATGTTGGAAAATATTATTCCAAATTGTCAGTTAAAAGCATAATTGCCGTCAGAGCGGCAACAGGTGCTGTTTGAGTTCTTAAAATTCTCGGTCCGAGCGAAGCAATTTTTCCGCCGTTTTTTTTAATCAGCTCTACTTCGTTTTCTTCAAAACCGCCCTCAGGTCCTATATATATTGAAACGCTTTTAATATCGGGGGTAATCATTGTTTTAAGGCTTTCGCCGCCGCCCTCGTAAAAAAGTATTTTAAGTTCGCTGTCATCGTTTTTAATTGCGTTTTCAAGCGTGGTCATCGGCATAATTTCAGGAATAATACCTCTGCCGCTTTGCTGAGCCGCCTCAAGCGCTATTTTTTGGTAGCGCAGATTTTTTTTGTTTGCCTGCTTTTCGTCGGGTCTACTTATACTCCTGCGGGTCAAAGTAGGGCAGACGGCTGTAATTCCGAGTTCCGTGCATTTTTGAATAACATCTTCAAGCTTGCTCGCTTTCGGTATACCCTGATAAAGAGTAACTTTAACACTCGCTTCACTGTTGTTTGCCTGCTTGTAGCAGACCGAGAGCGTTACTAAATTTGAATCAATACTGTCAATTATGCAGCCGTAGTCGTTGCCGTTTCCGCTTGTGAGAGTGAGTATATCGCCGACCCTCATCCTAAGCGATTTTGCAATGTGGCGTGACTGTTCTTCGTCAAGCGTAACTTTGCCGTCCGGTTCAAAATCAATAAAAAGTTTTTGCATTATTTCTCCTCATTTCAAATTATTTCTTGCCCAGTGAAACAGATATTGCTGAGCAATGCCGCCTATGCCGTCAAAGCATTTGGGAAGCCCGTTCGGATAATATTCCATAACTCTTTTCATCCAAACATCAACCGGGAATGCGTCATAAAAACCGAAGCCGAAAAGAAGCGCACAGTTTGCAACTTTTATTCCGACGCCGTAAATGTTTAAAAGCTCTTTTCTCGCTTCGTCAAGAGGCATTGCTTTAATTTTATTAAAATCAATTTCGCCGCTTGAAACAGATTTTGCAAGCCTTTCGAGATATTTTGCTCTGTACCCCGTGCCGAGTTTTTCAAAGTCCTCAACACTTAAAGAGCTTAGCCTTTCTGCGCTCGGAAAAGAATAAAAGCCGTCTTTAACTTCATCGCCGTACTGCCTGCAAAGCCTTTCAATAATGCCTTTAATTCGTTTGATATTATTTTGCTGACTGATAACAAAAGAACAAAGTGCTTCCCAGCTATCCTGATTAAGTATCCTTATTCCGTAATATTCGTCAATCGTGTCGCTTAACAGTTTATCTTCTTTAAGGGTATCACAGATTTTAACATAATCTTTGTCAAAATCAAAGTATCTTTTCCAAATATTAATAAAGTTTTCTTCACTTGTGTCTTTTAATATAAATGTATTTTTGTCAATTTTTGCGATATTTAAAAACACATTTTTTACAACACCGCTGTAGCTTCCGTCATCCTGCTTTACCCATCTGAAAGCTTGACCGCAATCAAGAGTCAGGTCGAGGTCTAAACACTCGACACCGTGTAAAATTATATCACCGTTTACTTTTTCAATATCCATAAAAAGCCTCTTTGTCAATCGTTTTTATCAAATTGTAGTAATTTTGTAACTTCTTCGTACAAAGAGTATAACATTTTTTTGTCAAGAGTAAAAGTGAAAAATAGCAAAATATACAAAATTTTTAGTTCAAAAATGAACTTTATAAAATGTTGAAAACTATGTGTAAAGTTATGAAAACTTTAATATATTTGCCTCAAAAAAGAGTTTTCAACAGTTTAAAATGCCCATTTCAAGCAGTTTTGGGCGAAGTTTTTAACATTTTCCACAGAGTTTTCCACAACAGAATAAACATTGTGTTTTCGCACTTTTCGGCTTCCTATAAAACTTGTCAAGTAAAAAATTTTATAGGAATTAACAAAATTCGACAAAAAGAATTCGGAATAATCGGCACTGCTTTTTCCTACACTAATTGTATAAATTTGAAAGGAATTATTGTAATGATTAAGGGTGTAAGCAAACAAATTTTAGAAGTTACCAATCCGGATAACCCGTATTTTGAAAAAATTATTTTTTTTGTAAAGAGCGAACATCAGTCAACCGACAGAGAAAAACTTCAAAAAGAAGCGGAAACGGTAGCCACGCTAAAACAAAAACCGCCTAAGCTTAAAATGACAAAAAAACAGATAATCAAAACGACGCTTTTGTCGCTTTTATTTACACTTGCAGGGTGCGGCGTAACATATATTATTACATTATTTTTTTAGGAGTGTTCAAAATGACAGTTTATAAAGCATTTCGTAATTTTATCATTTCTCTTTGGATAGTCGGAATTCTTGTTTCGGGTTCTGTTATTGGTTACGGAGTTTACAAAATATACGAGTACAAAAGCCAAAGCGAATATGTTGTTTCAAAACTCGGTTCGAGCGGCGACGAGGTAAAAAACATTCAAAAAAAGCTTTCTTCTCTCGGTTTTTACAACGGCACGGTTGACGGTGTTTACGGAAACGGCACAAAAAGTGCGGTAAAATCATTTCAAAAAAGTTGCGGTATAACGGCAGACGGTATTTGCGGCAAAACAACGCTTCTTTACCTCGGCTTGTCCGGCGGCTCATCTTCAAATAATAATACGCAGTATTCAAATTCGGATGTTGAACTTCTTGCAAAAGTTATCAGTGCAGAGGCAAGAGGCGAATCATACGAGGGTCAGGTGGCAGTCGGGGCAGTTATTTTAAACAGGGTAAAGCATCCGTCGTTTCCCGATTCAATCAGCGGTGTTGTTTATCAAAAAGGCGCATTTTCCTGCGTGAACGATTCAAACTGGTATGCCGCAGTTGCAGACTCGTCCAAAAGAGCCGCAATAGACGCATTGAACGGTTGGGACCCGTCAGGCGGAGCAGTCTACTATTTCAATGCCGCCAAAACCTCCGACTCATTTATGCATTCCCGTCAGGTTGTTAAAACTATCGGTAATCATAAGTTTTGTATATAAATTATAGTTTATCTTAGCGGGTCGTCGGGGACGCCGACCCCTATAAAAGTCTAAAATGATAAGACTATCGTAGCGGCGAACAGTGTTCGCCATTCTCTCCTATCGACGGCGAAGCCGCCACTTCCCTCGTCAGAGGGAAGCAAGA
>UQEY01000004.1 GCA_900540235.1 uncultured Eubacteriales bacterium | reverse complement strand
AACTTTGTTGACTGAGGGAGAGAAAAACTATAATGTGGCTGAAAGCCGTCAACCTATTATAAATTATAATTTATCTCATTTTTTTAATTTTTTCCTTGGTAGATTCATAAATTTCCACTATTTTAAATTTTGGAGAATAGGTATTTGAAACAAGGTTCATTTCATCATCGGTAAGGTAATCGCCCATAGATTCGGTACAGGCAGAAAGGCAAACACTTGGAAATACTATGCACCACCAATTATGCCCCTTACCCTCACCTATTTCAATTTTAAGTGAATTATATTTACCTGCTGGAAGTGTAAAATCGTCATATACTCTTGTTTTGAAATATTCTTTAACAACATTTACCTTAACTTTATAATCAAAGCCTTTTGATTTTAAATATTCGTTGCACATATCGGTAATTTCTTTCGTATTATTTTTAGCGTTTTCTATTGCTTCATCAAGTGTTTTACCGCCGATTATGTCCTGAGTATTTTCCAAAATATAGTTTTTAAGCATAAGTTTAATATTTTGGTCATCTGTTGAATCGGAATTTGCAAGTATATGAAGCCTAAATACTTTATTACTTATGTGCTCACTTGTTTTGACGGCGCCGACAACCGGTTGAGCAATACCTAAAAATAATACTAATGACATAAAAACAGGAACGAAAATTTTAGCAAATTTCATAAAAGAAAAACCTACCTTTCAACTGAATGATTGGTAGGTTTTGTTGTTTTTATTCAACTTTTGCAAATTTTTCGCCGATTTCTTTAAGAAAATATTTACCGTTGCTTTGCTGAGTTAGTTTTTCTTGCAACAATTCTACAGTGTTAGCTCTGATGCTGAATGTGACAGTTACACAATCGGTAAATTCACTGTTTTCAATATTTGCATTAAACTCGTTAAGCAATATATTGAGCCTGTCATAAAAACTGTAATCAACACTGACACTAAGCACTTTGCACGGCGCCATAGTGATTATATTGCCCGAATCAAGTGCGATTTTTGAAGCGTGAGAATATGCTCTTATAAGACCGCCTGCACCGAGAAGTGTTCCGCCGAAATAGCGGGTAACAACAACACAAGCGTCAACCACACTCTCTTTAAGCAAAACATCAAGAGTAGGAACACCTGCCGTTCCGCTTGGCTCACCGTCATCACTTGAACGCTGAATATTATTTTCCCGAAGCACATATGCCGAAACATTATGAGTAGCGTCCCAGTGTTTTGACTTTATCGAATTTATAAACTCGGTTGCCTCAGCCTGAGTTTTAACCGGTTTGACATATCCGATGAATCTTGACTTTTTTTCTATAAATTCATCCTTATTTTCAAATTCAACTGTTTTATATTCTTTCATAACTCACCGACAAAAAACAAGGCAACGATAAAATACCGTTGCCGTAAGTTTTTAGATTAGCCTTTTTTTGCATATCTCTTGTTGAATCTGTCAACTCGTCCGCCTGTATCAACAAGCTTCTGCTTACCTGTATAGAATGGGTGGCATTTTGAACAGATGTCAACCTTTAATTCGTTCTTTGTGCTCTTTGTTTCAAAAGTTGCACCACAAGCACATTTAACTGTGCAAGTATCATAGTTTGGATGGATACCGTCCTTCATTTATTTTCACCTCTTTGCTGGTTATTCTTTCATTACGCTTTGATATATTACCATAAGTTGTGGCAAAATGCAAGCATTTTTTTTAATTATTTGTATATACATACTTTTTCCAGATGAAAAGAGTATAAAACTGCTTCTTTAACAGGCTTTTTAAGCGTTTTTTCAATGGAATATCTATAAAATGCTATTTGCTTTTTATACCTTTCAAGGAGTTCCTCCTCACTTTTTACCCTATCGGTTTTGTAATCGACTAAGATAAGTTCTCCGTTTTCCTCAAAAACGCAGTCCGCAATACCCTGAACAAGTATTTTATCATCATAATCAACATCATATATATCGCTTGCTTTAATAAATGAATTAACTTTAATTTCACGATAAATATTATCAGCCTCAAACATTCTTTTGGCAAAAGATGAACTGAAAAATGAATAAAGTTTTGCTCTATCTAAACAATCAGCTTGTTCTTTAGTTAAAAAGCCATTTTCTTTAAGTTTTTCAATCTCTTTTTCAAGGTTTTCTTTTGCGTCATTATAACTGCAAAACTGCATAAATGTATGCATGGCAGTACCACGCTTCGCAGGCGTCATCTTTTCTTTATTCATAAATTCAGGCTTTGAAGAAGTGATAAATTCATATCCCTTTTCGCTGTCATCAAGAGATGAAGCAGTCATTTTTGATGTGATTGTAGACAGAGGTAAATATTCATATTTATATGAAAGTTTATCATTTATTTGCTTTAAAATATTTTTATTTATACCGCAAACATTTTCCTCAGTAATTCCTGCTTCATTTTCAAACGGTTCGCTGATTGTAATACCCATTTTAAATGAAACCGGTTTTGCGAAAAACGAACATCCGGCAAATTCCCTCAATATTTTGCAATCGGGATGGAAAAGTGCACACATAAGAATTACATCCGCATCGCTCCTGCAAGACTTTACGGAATATGATGTGATTTTACCGTCGATAAGTTTTGAATAAACGGTTTGCATTTTCTTTTCAATATTTTGGCAAGAGACAAAAGTAATAAATTGCTCTTTGGCTCTTGTCATTGCAACATATAAAACACGCAGGTTTTCGCTCATAAGCTCGTTACTGCTTTTTGACTTGGCTACAGCATAAGGAATTGACTGAACATCAAACATTTTTTCTTCATTATGAATTTTCAAACCAAAACCGTAATTTGTATTGAGCAAAAGTTTGTCGTTAAGTTCGCCGGTATTATATGCTCTTGCACTGCCTGCGAGGATGCAAACAGGAAATTCAAGACCTTTTGAATGATGAATAGTCATAATGGTAACTGCGTTGTCTTTACCTGTTACAATCGCTTTTGAATCAATACCCTTGTCGGAATCGATTATCTTATCAATATACCTGATAAAAGAAGTAAGACCTATATTAATGCCATTGTCAAACTTTTGAGCAAAAGTAATAAGTGACAAAATATTTTGATACCTCTGCTCACCGTTGCCCATAGCGTTTATAAAAGCGATAATACCTTTTTCTTCAATAATGTATCGAATAAAATTAGAAACTGACATAGTAACGCTAAGCTTTTTTAACTGTTTTATATCGTTAATAAACTCAAGCGCTTTTTCATTTTTTGAATTCATCACTGAAAAGTAGAAATTTTTATGGTTGTTTTCGTTTCTTATTTCTGCAAGTTCGTCGGCTGAAAAACCGTATACAGGCGATATCATTGTTGCTAAAAGCGGAATATCAAGCGTTGGGTTATCAATAGTGCGAAGAAGCGATAGAATTATTTTAATTTCATTGTTTTCAAACAGATTAGTTGAATTATCACAAATAACGGGTATTGACATATCGGTCAGCACTTCAACATAAGTATCGACATGATTTTTCATACTTCTAAAAAGTATCGCAAAGTCGCTGTACCTAATATCACGATAAGAATCACCGTCTTTAATTTGCTCTTTTGAAGCAATTTTTTGTTTAATAAGTTCGCCTATCTTTGCTGCTTCGATAAAATCTGTATCTTCGCCCTTAACGCCGCTTATAATATTTATTTGAGCGCTTGGAATGTCATTTTCATTATATGATGCGCCGTAATTAAGCTTGTCATCATCACCGTAATCAAGCTCGCCTACCCTTTCGCTCATGGACTGTGAAAAAATGAAGTTTACATATTCGCAAATACCCTTTGAACTTCTAAAGTTTTTATCAAGAATTATTTTTGAACTTGTTTCTAAATCGTTTTCGTCATACTCTTTATAACTCTTTCGCCTTGAATTAAAGATGTTTGGCATAGCAAGCCTAAAGCGATAAATACTTTGCTTAACATCTCCTACAGTAAAAAGATTGTGACCGTTTGAAAGAAAACTGAAAAGCAAGTCCTGCGCTTCATTAGTGTCCTGATATTCGTCTACAAGTATTTCTTCAAACTCGTTTGAAAGCCTGTTTGCAAGTTCTTTTTTTATGATTTTTCCGTCTTTTTGCTCAAACAAAAGATTGATTGCAAAATGCTCGGTATCTGAAAAAGAATATGCATTACGCTCAATCTTTTCCTCCATAAGCCTTTTGTCACATTCCCTGACAAATTCAATAAGTTTTTGAAGAATAGGATAGAGCGTATTAAGCGAATTTTGGTATTCTTCTTCACTACAAAGGAAAAATGCAGGCACTTCTTTTTTTATAATATTTGTATATGTATTTCTGTTAGCTTTAATTTCAGCAGCAAGGGCTTTATCAAGCTTAGTAGTCGGAGCAAGCCTAACAAACGAAGGAAGCGGAAGATTAACAAGGGTATCCCAAGAAGTATTAAGTGCTTCTTTAACAGTGTTTATCTGCGCCAAATCACTTGTAAAAACATTTTCAAATTTTTCGTTAAGCTTAGCGTCGTCAATTTGATTTAATAAAAGTAAATTATTATTGACTGTTTGCGTTGCGAGAGATAATAAATACTCGGTTTCATTCTTGATATATTTAAACCAAACAGAGTTTTCAAACGGTATATCGGCATTATAATATTCAAGCATATTGTAAGCCCAAGTATAAGGAAACGGCTCGGCATAAATAAATCTTCTTATCTTTTTTACAGCGGATATAAAAGGTTTATCGTTACCAGGAGTATTAAACTGTTCAATAAGTTTGATAAATGTTTTATCTTCATTTTCAAAGTATTCAACTGTTAAATCTGAGATAATATTATCTTCAATCAAGCTCACTTCGTTTTCGTCAAGATTGCTAAAATCTTGATTAATACCGAGTTCAAAGAAATTTTCCCTAACTAAGCTGATACAAAAAGAATCAATAGTGCAAATCTTTGCATTAGACATTAAATTAAGTTGCCTTTGAGCATTTTTATTAAACGGGTCGCTTCTTAAAATTTCTTTAAGAGATTTTGTGATACGAAACTTCATTTCGGCAGCGGCAGGGTTAGTAAAAGTTACAATTAAGAGTTTATCTATATCAACCGGGCTTTCAGGGTCGGTAATTTTTTTAATTACTCTTTCAACCAAAACAGCGGTTTTGCCCGAACCTGCGGCAGCACTGACAAGAATATTTCTGCCACGGGCGTTAATAGCATTATTCTGTTGCGGTGTCCAATTCGGCATTTTGTCCAAACTCCTTATATAATCTTTCTATGACTTCTGTTTCACTCAGTTGCTCGCATACACGCTTATTTATAATTTTTGAATTAGCGCAAACATCACTGTAATCGCAAAAATCGCAGGTATTTTTATGGTTTGCATTCTCAACCGGCGCTCTGTAAATATTACCGTTTTGAAGTTCATTACCCATTTTTTCAATAAGACTGTTAATCTTTTTATGAATTAAGCCAAGCTGCTCAAGCGATGCAAGACTGCCCTTAATATCACCATTTGACTTTAAAGATACAGGGATATGCTTACCCTCTAATTTATGCTCCATTGCCTCGGCAACTAAATTGTCATCGTCGGCAAGAACAACACCATTCATTTTAAACATATCGTTTTCTTCACTGTCAAGATTCTTTTGAGCTTCGTTTAAAGAATCAAAATTTAAAATGTTTCGAGATGCGTGCATATAAAGAACACCTGCGGGAACGCCGTTTAATTTAGAATTTTTATCCTCACAAAGCGAAAACAGATAAACAAACATTTGAAGATTTAGTCCGTCCATAATATCCGCAAGCTTAAACTTCTTATTGCCCGATTTATAGTCAACAACTCTTACATATTTTGTGCCGTCGTGTTCAAACAAATCAACACGGTCAATAGAACCTCTTATTTGAATAGTTCCTCCGGCTTCAAGCGGTAAAAGTTCCGGCTTAACTTCACCGTCTTTATCAATAGACATCTCAAATGCTTTCGCTTCAAAGTCGCAAGTTTTAAATTCAATAGCCAAATGATTTACAACATCGTATATAAGTTTTGAAAGCCTTTTGTAATTGTAGTCAAATCGTTTATTTTTATCTTTAACAGATGACATATGCTCATCAAAATAAACAGCAATATATTTATCTACGAGTTTTTTAATATCTTTATATTCAAGTGTTGACAGTTTTTTTGTACCGATATCGGAAAGTATCATTTCAAGGACATAATGAATAAGTGTACCCCTTTGCATAGGGTCAATTTCAGCCTTAACTCTCGGTCTTGCATTAAGTCCGAATTTGCAAAAATATCTAAACGGGCAGTTAAAATAATCTTCGATTCTTGAAGCAGAAATGTACATATCTTTTCCAAATAAATCGGTTGCCGCCTTTTTATTCTTAATTTTAATCGGTTTATTTTGAGCAAGATATTCTATTGAATCAAACTTAGAATCGTCTTTAAAATATGCTTTAAGCGTTTGATAAAATTCAGTGTTGTCATAAAAATGCTCGCTCATAAGTTCAAACGAGTTTTTATATGTTTCTATCAAATCAATATCGCAGATTTTTGAAATATCATATTCAATAAAATTCTTATATTTAGCTTCAATATCGGTTACTATTTCACTTGGTGACGAATCTTTTCCGTTTCCTTTTAAATATGAAATGAAAATCTTATCGCTTGAAGCACAGCAAGCCATATAAGCAAAATATCTTTCCTGCAAATTGATTATTTCACCGTAAGAATATAGCTTAAAATCATTTTCAAGCATTATTTTTCTTTCAGATTCACTTATTAAACCGCCGCCGTTTACAGATTGCGGAAATTCACTTTCATTAGCGCCTAAAATAAATACAGCTTTTGGGTTATCGGTTCTGATTCTGTCAGCCTGACCTATTTGTACATTGTCAATACCGCTCGGAATCACGCCCAAATCTTCACATGAAATTATAAGTGAAAACATTTGAGCGTATGTTTTAAGGTTAGTTTCACCGAGCGTTGTTGCAAGTTGATTAAGAATATTCATAACAAGGTCCCATACCCTGCCCTGTTCATTTGCAAGAGCATAAAAACCGTTTTTGTCAAGTTCTGTTGCATATTCTTTTACTTTCTTGTCGGCTTTATATGAAATTAAGGTGTTATATATCGCTTCGCTGATATTTTTTGAATCTTTAGACTTAGCCGATTGTTTAAATTTTTCAAGCGGTTTGATAAGTTTTTCTCTTGTCAAATTAATTTTGTCAAGTTTTTTTTGGTCATATTCGTTTATTTCATCGGCAAAACCTTTTGACGAATTAACAAACGGTTTTGTCCATTTTAAGCCGTTTATATTCCATAAAAATACATAGTTTTCAAGTTCGTTAATATCTTCGTCGGATATATCGGTTAAACCGGTTTTGGCTAAGCTTAAAATATCATCACTTTTGTATGAAAAGTTTATACACCTAAGCATAAATTCAATCATAATAACGAGTGCCTGAGTATTGATGGGTTGCCTTTCATCTTTAAAATAAGGCACTTCATATTTTGAAAAATTATACTCAAGCTCACTTAAATATTTATCCATATCACGGCTGATTACTGCTATTTCATTCGCTTTAAAGCCATTTCTTAAAAGCATTTTTATCTGCCTTGATACATTTTCACATTCATCGCTGATGTTTTTTGAAGCGTAAATTTTAACATTTTTATTTTCTTCTAACAAGTTTGATTTATTGTCAAAAAAAGTTTTTTCAACTGTTTTAAGTTCATCATTGTTAAATCTGTAATTTTTATCAAGTTTAACCGTATTAACTTTAACATTTGCTTTATCGGCGATTTTTCTTATTATTTTTGCAGAATTATTAACATATGTAAAAAGACTATAGTTGTCGATATTATCGATGTTATCAGTGCAAAGAGTTATTGTAACGCATTTTGCTTCATTTATAATAAGTTCAAGAAGCTTATATTCCTGCGCAACAAAACCGTTAAATCCGTCGATAAACACATATTTATCTTTAAAATAATTTTTATCACAAATTTGATTATATATTCTGTTAAGTTCGCTTGCACCGTCATTAAATTTATCTTTAATTATATTTTCATATGAATTTATAATTAGTGAAATATCAAATAATTTTTTAAATAATACTTCGTTTTCAATGTTTTTTGAAAGTTCGGTAATTTGTGTTGAATCAAGATTGCAAGATTTCATTTCATCATAAATATTTATCATGGAAGAAACGAAGCTGAGCGAGTCGAGATTTTTGTTAAAAAGCTGAAAATCATCCTTACACTCGTCAATAGCTTTGCACATAAGGATAACTTTACCGCCTTTTGAAATGGTAGGAAGCGGTGATGAACCGTATTTTCTTCTTACATCATTTGAAATACGAGAAAAAGACGAGTTATCAACAAAGTTGACCATATCCTCGCCTAAATCGTTTAAAAGCCTTCTTTCAGCTATAAGAGAATACTGCTCAGGGGTCAAAAGTAAAACATCTTTAACACCGCTTTTAACAATATTTTTTATTTCGTTAAACACATATTCACTTTTTCCGCTTCCGGTTCTGCCAATAACAAACTTTAACAAAAAATCACCTATTATCTAATTAAATCTTCAGGTTTAATAATTCCCTCTTGCATCATTTTGTCATAAGCATCTGCCCAAAATGAATACATAGGCCGTGCCAAATCAAATGCAAGTTTCATTTCATCAATAAGAGAACTGCTGTTTAACTTTGACATATCAAAAGTATTATAAGAAAACTGCATATTTTTTGCGCTTAAATATGGTTTTAAATCTTCAGGCGCATCCGGATACATATCTTTTTTATAGTTTTCTCTGCAAAGATAAGTAAAACCTGCATCTTTACAGGAATCAAGCGCATCTTTCCATCTGCCGGGATGCTCCAATATAAGCTTATGAACTTCTTTAAATGCGGACTGCTTATATGTGTAAAAAGCCAAACCGTATCCGAAACTTTCAGGGAAAAATTCAAAGTAGAAAAACGGAGCAGACGGATACTCGGTTTTGTGTCGTCTGAGCATTAGCCACATATTCTCTCTGTATTTAATCTTGCTTCTTCTGCCCCTTGTGTCACGGTAAATTCTTGAAACACATCTAACCGGGTCAGTCATCATTTTATCGTCTATTTCATACATAAGACTGCTTAAATCAAGCACCATTTGGCGCATAGGAACAGTAATTCCGTCTTTTAGCTCCAATTTATGTTCTTCGTAAAACTCTTTTGAGTCGTTAAAATGATTTAGACAGAGAAGTTCTATACTCTCAGGTTTTATACCCTTGTAATTATATTCACTCACTTTAATAAACCTTTATCCTCCATTTGTTGTGCCGCTAAAAGAGCACAAAGTTTTGCACTGTGAAAATTAAGACCGCCTTGTATCCAAGCGTAATATGGCTCTCTTATAGGAGCGTCGGCTGAAAGTTCAATAGAAGAGCCGAGAGTAAACGCACCTGCAGCCATAACTACTTTGCTGTCATAACCCGGCATATCCCACGGTTCAGGTAAAAGATAACTGTCAATAGGACTTCCGCTTTGAACACCTTGGCAAAAAGCAACAAGACTTTCTGCATTTTCAAGACCCAATGACTGAACTATATCGTGCCTTGTTTCGTTATATCTCGGTGTTACATTATAGCCGAATATTTCATAAAGAGCCGATATGTAAACTGCTGATTTGAGCGCTTCTCCAACAGTATGAGGTGCATAAAAAAGACCCATATAAAGTTCTCTGTTCATACCGATTGTAGCGCCGACTTCTCTGCCGAGACCGGGCGTGGTTAACCTGTATGCACATTTTTCAACAAGGTCTGCCCTGCCTGCAATATATCCTCCGGTTGTTGCGATTCCGCCGCCTGCATTTTTAATCATTGAACCTGCAATAAGGTCAGCTCCTACCTGTGTCGGCTCTTTCTTTTCAACAAATTCACCGTAGCAGTTGTCAACCATAACTATAACTTCAGGGTTCTTTTTCTTTGCAATTTTGCAAACTTTTTCTATCTCATCAACCGAAAGGCTCGGTCTGAGTTCATAACCTCGGCTGCGCTGGATATATACCATTGTTATTGAATCATCAACTGCTTTTTCAATAGCGTCATAGTCAAGGTGTTCGTTTTTAAGCGCAACTTCTTTATATTTTACACCAAACTCTTTAAGTGAACCCATTCCCTCGCCAGAAATACCGATAACATTATGAATGGTATCATAAGGCGTACCTGAAACACAAAGCATTGTGTCACCCGGTCTGAGAACACCGAAAAGAGCAGTCGCAAGTGTATGAGTACCGCAAGTAAAATTATGCCTTACAAGAGCTGATTCGGCACCTAAAACCTGCGCCCAAACTTTATCAAGCGTTTCTCTACCGATATCACCATAGCCATATCCCGTACTTGTACAAAAATGGCTCTCTGAAATTTTATTGTCAATAAAAGCTTTTTGAACTTTTTGCTGATTATATTCCGTTATCTTTTCAATATTTTCAAATTGCTCTTTGCAAAGCTTTAAAGCTTTATCTGAAGCGGCAAGTATTCTTTCATCTATCTTAAAAAATTCGTTCATTTATACATTCTCCAAATTCCAACATTTTCAAATTTAAGTTTTTTATAAAACTCCTCATTTTTATCTTTATCTCGCATTAAATATACCGTGCCTTTAACATCACACATCATTGAACTTACAAGCGCACTGCCATAACCCATTCTTCTAAACTCCGGCAAAGTTAAAACGGAAGTCAATATTGCGTCATTGTTATATATTGAAGAAAATATACCGCTCGAAACTATTTCTTCATTGACATTAAGAGTAAACGCTTTTGCACAACCGTGTCTTATTCTATGGCTTGCATCAACATACCAACTTTCAAAATCAGAGGAAGAATAATCTTCCAAATTAAACAAATCCATAAGTTTTGGATATTCGTCAAGTTTTGCATATGACTTAATTATTTCGACTTTTCTTTTACTGCTCATTGTTATGCCGTAATCGTAGCTAAACGGAAGTTCAAGATTTTCGTCACTTAAAATCGAATTAAAACCCATTACATTAAAAAATTCTTTAAGCTCGGTATTATCAAAATCATCACTGTGGCACACCGTAAAATCATTATCAAGCCTTGATATTATTGATGTTATATTGCCGTTTTTATCAAGTTGTTTATAAAACAGTGCAAAATGATAAGATGTTGCGTATGCTTTCAAAAGTGACATAATACGAACAAAATATATATCATCTTTAATAAAATTATTAAATTCGTTGCTATTTTCAATTAATTTAATCATAAAGTTTTGGAAGTAGACTTTCTAACAATTTTCTTGTGTTTTCAATATCAGATTTTTTAACAACACTTGAAGCTGAATGAATATATCTGCTCGCAAGGGAAATCGCAATTACTCTGCTGCCTTTGCCGCTTGTTTGAATCGCACCGGCATCATTACCGCCCGCAATAGCAGTTTTTGTTTGACAAGGGATATTGTTGTCATCTGCTACTTTTCTTGCAATTTGATACAATTCCTTGTCATAAACAGTTCTGCCGTCCATAAAAGATACAACCGGACCGTTGCCGAGAACACACACCCTGTCCCCACCGGTTACGCCGCACAAATCTGCCGCTGTTGTAGATTCAAGTATAACAGAAATATCAGGCTGAACATCAAACGAAGTACATTTTGAACCTCTAAGCCCAACTTCCTCCTGAACATTAAAGCAAAAATATGTGTCGTATTTAAGTTCACTTTTAATAAGTTCAATCATCAGCGTACAACCGATTCTGTCATCAAGCGCTTTTGCTTTAATAAAACCGTCGCCGAATTCGCAATAATCACTTACGAAATATGCATAATCGCCGAGTGAAACATATTTATCGGCATCTTTTTTATCTTTAGCACCGATATCAATATAAAGATTTTTAAAACTTACTGCCTTATCTTTTTCGTCACCTGACAAAAGATGAATAGGTTTCAGTCCTACAACACCGTAAATATCGTTAATTTTAATCTTCCTGTCTGCTACGATTCTTGCATCGATTCCGCCGACAGGTGCGAATTTTAAATATCCGTCATCTATAATATCGGTGATAATGAAACCGACTTCATCCATATGTGCGCAAATCATAACATTTTTGGAAGGCTTGTTTTTGCCTTTTTTAAATGCAATTATTGAACCCAATGCATCAACTTTATAATCGCAATAATCTTTAATTTGCGAAATAATAAATTCACGAACAGCACTTTCATCACCGGAAGTACCGTTTAATAAGCAAAGTTCTTTAAGCATTAAGTTCACCTGCCTTTTCCTTAACATAAGCGCAAATTAATTTGCTTACACTTTCAATATCACTAATGTCAACAACTTCCATAGGTTGATGCATATACTTTTCCGGAATGGAAATGAGTGCGCCTTTTATTCCGTTTTCACTGAGAGTTATAACATCAGCGTTAGTACCCGTGTTTCCATTCATAATTTCGCACTGGTAAGGTATATTGTTTTTCTTAGCAGTATCAACAAGTTTTCTTGAAATCATTTTATCAAGAATAGGTGAAAAACCAATCATTGCGCCTTTTCCTATTTCTTTACAATCTGCTTTGTCACATGTAGGAGTATAAGCAAATGATACATCAACGCTGATAAATTCGTCAATATTTTTTGCATACGGTCCGATTTTTGCACCTCTTGTACCAACTTCTTCTTGAGTTGAAAACATTACGGTGATTTTGCAAGGAAGATTTTTAAGCTCATCAAGTGACATTAAAACAGAAGCAACGCCGCTCCGGTCGTCAAGACAAGAAGCCGATATTTGATCATTTAAAAGTTTGGTAAAATTGCGCTTAAATGTAATTTTATCGCCGAGAGAAACAATTTTTACAATTTCTTCTTTGTTCATACCTACATCGATTGAAAGGTCTTTAAACTCAGGTACTTTCTTTTCATCCTCGGCAGTTTGAAGATGCGGCGGCAAAGTTGAAATAATACCTTTTACTTCTTCTTTTCCCCAAATTGAAACCTCATATCCGAGTAACATTCTTCTGTCAATTCCGCCCACACGATTAAATTTGATAAATCCGTCGTCGGTAATATCGGTAACAATCATACCGATTTCATCAAGGTGAGCGTCAAGCAAAAAGTGATAACCGCTTCCGAATGTGCAATAGACATTGTTCATAGCGTCTACGCTTACAGTACCGTATGGTTCAAGTTTAGTTTTTAGTAAATCAACAATATTATTTTCTTCGCCACTTACTCCGACAACAGAAGTAAGTTCTTTTAACAATTCAACAGTATTCATCAGTCATCAAATCCATTTACAAGTTCTTTAAATTTTCTGCCTCTGTATTCAAAAGTTTTGAACTGGTCAAATGCAGGGCACGCAGGACAAAGTGAAACAATATCACCACTTTGGGCAATTTTTTTAGCTTCGGTAAGTGCATTTTCAAGCACATCTGTTTTTACAATTTTAATACCCGAGTCTTTATACCCGTCAAAATTAACAACGGTATTATATATTTTATCTGCAGTAGCGCCGTTTAATATGAGCACTTTAACATATTTTAAAATGTCAGGCACCATTTCGCTCATATCATTTCCCTTATCGGAACCACCCATAATAACAATAATTTTTTTGCCAAATGCCCTTAGACCGCTTATAACTCGTGAAGGTGAAGTAGCAATAGAGTCGTTATAATATCTGACGCCTTTGTATTCTCTTACAAATTCAATTCTGTGTTCAACTCCGCCGAAAGTTTTTGCAATTTTGTCATAAACGCCAATATCTACAATACCCCAAGTAGCGCAAATTGCTGTGCAGTAGTTTTCAATATTATGAGTGCCGGGTATAGCAATATCCGAACTATTCATAACAAAAGTTTCTTTACCGTTATCGTTATAAATAATCTCACCTTTTTCGTTCATATAACAACCGTTTTCAACCTTATGTTTAATAGAAAACTCAGAAAGCTTACCTCTGACATCATATCTCATATCATGATAAACCCGATTGCCGATAGAATAGTCGCAATCAGCGTTAAGTACGGTTCGTGCATCACTGTTTTGGTAAATCAAAATATTTCTTTTAGCGTCAACATATTCGTCAAGATTTACATGGTGGTCTTGATGTGTACATTCAATATTAGTAACAACAGCAACATCCGGTCTGTTTTTCATATTGCCCATAGTTAAAAGCTGAAAAGAAGAAAGTTCTACAACGGCAATATCATTTTCGGTTATAGTTTCAAGTTCCGGCATTAATGCCTTGCCTATATTACCGCCTAAATACACCTTTTTTCCCTGCATTTCAAGCATTTTTGCAATGAGAGTAGTGGTTGTCGTTTTACCGTTAGAACCTGTTACGGCAATAATCTTAGATGGGCATAATTTAAAAAAGACTTCCATCTCAGTAGTGACTTTTTGCCCTCTTTCAATACATTCACCTATCCAAGGGTTTTGAAAAGGCAAAATGCCATGAGAACGAAATACCAAGTCCATTTGCGGCAAAATATCAAGATAATTTTCACCGAGTGAAAAATGAACGCCTAAATTTTCAAGGTCATTACAAATATCTTTTCCGATATATTCTTTATCCCTTTTATCACAAGCATAAACTTCTATGCCAAGCTTTGCCAAAAATTTTGCGCAAGGCACATTTGCAACACCCATACCTACAAAAGCAACTTTTTTACCTTTGAGTAAATCAAAATATTCTTTAGCTTTATTATTCATATTGTCATCTCCAAATTAATGAATATAAAAATTACCGTTATTAAAATCTTTTAAAGTGAACTTTTCGGCTTTCTTTTCAAGTTCAATCTGATAAGGAAGCTTTTCTTTATGTATAAATTTATCCTTTAAAGGCATTTCGCAGTTCATAACAAAATTAGCTATCATTGTTTTAGCTTTCGTTTCATCATGCCCCTGAAAATAAACATTGCCCGTTTCAACTTCGTCTATTGCAAGTGCAATTTTAAGCTGACCTTTCCTGCCGAGCGGAGTAATCATTTTACTGATTTCAAGTGCGTCCTCATTTACTTTATCGGTTATAAAACATAATACACCGGTACCCTTGCGCTTGAAACAGTTTGATGTTAAATCATAAATCATTTCATCAAGATATGCCAAAATATCGTTTTTATCAAGATTCTCCACATTAACAATATAAAAATAATTTTTATTTTTAAGTGCTCTGACATCAAACGAAAAATCTTTAACTTCAAGTTGCTTATCAATTCTGTAACCATTGCTTTGCAAATCATTAGAAATTGTTTCGCATCTGTCATAAATTGTTTTATCATCCCTTGAAGTGATATAATAGCCGTTATCTTCAAGCTCGTTTTCAATATCTTTTAAAAATGATTCAACCTTACCATATTTTGAATAATATAAAAAGATAACAACCAAGTTGATTATTACAAGTATATCGCAAAAGTAGTTGAGCGCAACTGCAAGGTTCGCACTAAGCGATTTTACATATGGTTGAGCGCCGATATAAACGAAAAGAAAAACAACGCTTGCTATAACCAATACTTTCAAAAACTTATAAAAATTCTTTTGTTTTTTTCTTACTTCTCTCATTTAATCATTTCCTTAAATTTATTTTCGTCAATCACTTCTATACCGAGTTTATTTGCTTTATCAAGCTTAGAACCCGCTTCGTCACCGGCTAAAACATAAGTTGTCTTTTTAGAAACGGAAGATGAAGTTTTGCCTCCAAATGATTCAATAATTTTTGACGCATCATTTCTTTTAAGTGTCGGCAAAGTACCTGTTAATACAAATGTCATTCCTTCAAAACGGGTATCGTTTAAAACAACGGTTGACTTCATATTAACTCCGGCTTCTTTTAACTTTTCAACAAGGTCTTTAGTTGACTCGCTTGCGAAAAACTCAACCGTACTTTCAGCCATAATTTTACCAAAACCGTCAATTTGAAGAATATCGTCAACACTTGCATGCATAATAGCGTCAATATCTTTAAAATGTTCGGCAAGAAGCTTACCCGCCTTGCTACCGATATGACGAATACCGAGAGCAAAAATAAGCTTAGATAAATCATTCTTCTTAGAATTTTCAACCGAGGCAATAATATTGTTAGCACTCGTTTCCTTAAAGCCGTCAAGCGAAGCGATTTTGTCAGGGTCTAATGAATAAATATCATAGGTTTTATTAATCATCCCCTCATTAACAAATGTTTCAATTATTGCAGGACCTAAACCCTCGATATCCATCGCATCCCTTGAACAAAAATGAATAAGATTTCTCAAAAGCTGGGCAGGACATTCAGGATTAATACATCTTATAGCTGCTTCATCCTCATCCCTGTAAACTTTTTCACCGCATGAAGGACAATTATCCGGAAATTTAAAAACATCGTCGGCATTATGCTCATTAACGCATAAAACTTCGGGAATTATATCTCCTGCTTTACGAACGGTAACAATATCACCTATGCCAATACCTTTTTCGTTTATAAAATCTTGGTTATGAAGCGTAGCCCTGCTAACAGTCGTACCTGCCAAATGTACACTATCAAGAATAGCAGTAGGAGTTAAAACGCCTGTTCTGCCGACTGCAATTTCAATATCAAGAAGTTTAGTTTGCTTCTCCTCCGGAGGATATTTAAAAGCTATCGCCCATTTTGGATATTTAGCTGTTGAGCCGAGAATTTCTCTTTGTTCAAAATCGTCAACCTTTATTACCGCACCGTCAATATCATATTCAAGTGAGCCTCTTGCTTCGCCGATTCTGTTAATCTCGTCAATAGCGTCGTCAAAATTCGTTACTCTGCGATAAGTCGGAATAGTATTGAAGCCAAGCTCACGAATAAAGTCAAGCGACTCTTTATGAGAATGAAGTTCTACACCTTCAATCTGCTGAATGTTGAAAACAAATATGTCAAGTCCACGCATAGCGGCAACCTTACTGTCTTTTTGCCTAAGTGAACCTGCGGCAGCGTTTCGTGGGTTTTTAAATGGTTTCTCACCGTTAATAAGTTGCCTGTCCACAACCTTTTCAAAACTTTTTTTTGGCATATAAACCTCACCCCTTACTTCAATATAAGGAATAGGTTTATTAAGTTTTAGCGGAATATTACGAATAACTCTCAAATTGCCGCTTACATCTTCGCCCACATCACCGTTGCCTCTTGTAGAGCCTCTGAAAAACACACCGTCACGATATTCAAGACTTACAGACAAACCGTCAATTTTCGGTTCAACGACAAATGACGGCGAATTAACGCTTTCTTTAACCCTGTTTGCAAATTCATAAAGTTCTTCTTTAGAAAATGCATCCTGCAAACTTTCCATTCTTACAGTATGCTCAACGCTTGCAAAAGAATTATCTGCTACACCGCCGACCTTTTTGGTAGGTGAATCGGGAGTGTCAAATTCAGGATATTGTTCTTCAAGCTTTTTAAGTTCACGCATCATCATATCGTACTCGTAGTCTTCAATTTCAGGTGCGTCATCATTATAATATCTGTCAGAATGATATTTTATAGTTTTTCTTAATTCTTCTATTTTCTTTTCAATTTCAGCCATACTATCACCATTAAACATTATTATGATTAGTTTAGCACATATAATGTAATTAATCAATTAAATATAAGTTATTTTATTAAAAAAACGCATCCAAAATAGGATGCGTTTTGCTATGTTTCATTTTTAACTTTTTCAATTTTAAACATTGCTCGAAGAAACGGAGCTAAAAACTTAGGACTTTTAATTAGTACAACCTTCATAACCATACCTCACTTATCTTTTACAGCAAATAATTCCGAGAATGATTACTACAATAGCAAGTATTCGTGTTATCCATATTGTTGAACAGCAACATGCAATTACGCAACCGGCACCGAATGCTATCCACAAATAATCTCTCCTACACATTTTTTTCATATAGTAAACACCTCTTTATGCTGTATTTACTACATACTATGCAAAAGATAATTAATCGTTACTTTGAATTAAAATCAACTTACCTGTTTTGAAAGTTACGCTTACCGTATCATCTTTAAATGAATTGCTTTGTGCAAGCGGGCAATCGGGCGTTAATGTATAATTTGTCAAATCGTACTGCGTACCCCTTGTTGTTAAACCGATACAATTATTAAAAAGAGCATAAAAAGAAAATGAAAAATAATTATCTTTTTTAAAAGAAAAACTTTTATTATAAATTTCAATCTTATTATACTTGTCAATTAAAGCACATTTAACATCTCTGTCAAGGCAATAATTAAGCGCCAAAATGTTACAATAAGTGTGGTCAAATCTGCTGCCTATACCGCCAAGAATAATTATATCGTCAAAATTCCTTTTAATTGCCTCCTTAACGGCAAAAAAAGTATCTGTGTCGTCTTTTCTGATTGGCAGAAGCATTGTTTCAATATCTGTTATCGGCAATTTAGAAGAATCAAAATCACCTATAATTAAATCAGGTTTAATATCAAGTTTAAGGCACTTTTGATAACCACTGTCGGCAGAAATTATAAAGCGAGAATCAACATAGTCTTTATAATATTCAATATCTTCTTCAGGAGCACCTGAAATTATAAGGCATTTTATCATTTCTTTTCCCACTCTTTTATGTCTTTAACTTCATTATACATTTGAATATAACTATTATATCTGCTTTGAGAAATTATGCCATCGTCAACTGCTTGCCTTACGGCGCATCCTTTGTCATTAATATGAGAGCAGTTGTTTAAAAACTTACAATCGTAAATATAATCTTCAAATTCTCTGAAACAGTGCGGCAAATCATCTTTCATAATTCTTTCACATCTTTCGATATCAAGCGAAGAAAAACCCGGAGTGTCCGCAATATATCCGCCGCCGCATTTGAAAAGTTCGCAGTGCCTTGTAGTATGCTTACCCCTGCCGAGTTTTTTGCTTGTTTCACCTGTTGCAAGCTCAAGAGAGGAATCAATTTGATTAAGAAGTGAAGATTTACCTACACCGGTATTACCCGCAAAAGCACTCGTTTTATTTTTTAAAAGTTCTTTGACTTCACTTGAACCCAAACCCGTAGTATTATCGCAAATTATTGTTTTAAAGCCGGCATTTGAATAAATGTCAACATATTTTTTATAGGATGAATCTAAATCTGTTTTGGTAAAAACAATTATAGGCTCAATATTTTTATATTCAGCTATCGCAACAAGTCTGTCAAGCACAACTGTATTAATTTGAGGGTCAACGATTGATGATACAATAAAAAGTTGGTCGATATTGGCAAGTGGAGGCCTTACAAGAAAATTTTTTCTTTCCTCAATTTCATCAATAGTATTTTCTGCATTCTCATTTATGCTGATTTTAACTTTATCGCCGACAAGCGGAGTGATTTTTTTCTTTCTGAATACTCCCCTTGCCTTACATTCATATAAACCATCGGTGGTTTCCACATAGTAGAAACCACCGATACCTTTAACTATAATGGGTTTATTGCACATTCTTAGTTTCACCTGTTGTATCAGTTGTATTTTCAAATGCCGAAGCAGCAGTTGAAGCTGTAGCCGACTGTGTAGATTCCTGAGGCATTGATAACTGTTGAGAATCATCACTTGAAAAACCGGTAAAATCTACACTTATATTTTCGCTGTTATCGGCATTTATATTTTTGGTTTCAACTGCACCTGTGTCAGACAAAGAAATTTTTATAACTGCGCTTTCGCTGTCTTCAAGCGTTACGCTTACATTTGCTTTACCGCCTTTAAGAGTAACAGCTTGGTTAAGATAAGTTTCACCGTTTAATAAAACTTCAAGAGTATCTGTTGTGTACTCACCGTCTTCGTCTACAATTTCAGGTAACAAAACAGAAACAGAAATTTTTGAAGTAGGCTTAGTAGTAGTTGTTGTAACACCGGATGAAATTACAATTCTCATTCTTTCATCGGCAGTAGCAGAAGAACCTGCAGCCGGTGATTGAGATAAAACAGTACCCTTTGGTGTAATATCATCTTTTGTTACAAAAGTGATATTGGTAAAACCTGTTTTTTCAAGAAATGCCCTTGCACCCTCTTGTTTAAGTCCTTTAACATCAGGTATTTGGATATTTACAACTTGTTTTGTAGTAGGACCTGAACTCACAAAAACAACAATTTGCGTATCGGCAGAAACAACAGTGCCTGCTTTAGGCTCGGTATAAACCACATATCCCTCCTCAACCGTTTCGCTTGAAATAGTTGTAAATTTATAATTGTTTAAGCCCTCATTAGCCAAAGATTTTTTTGCCTTTTCTTCATTAAGATTATAAATATTCGGCACATTAATATCATCTTCCGAAGCGGAAACAACAAGCTTAACCTGAGAACCTGAAATTACTTTTGAACCTGCCTCAGGTGACTGTTCAACAATGATTCCCGGTTCAACTTCGTCTGTTTTCTTTTGTTCAAGAATGAATTCATAATCGTACTTATTTGAATTTATAAGTTCATCATAAGAAAAGCCGACAAAATTATCAAGCGTACTTGTATCGGTTTTAAATGAACCGGTAATAGTCATTACCAAAAGAACAATAGCGGCGGCTAAAACAATAAGACCGATTGAAACAGCGGTTATAACTTTCTTTTTATGATCAGGGTCATAATATACTTCTTCTACATCTTCATCATAAGTTTTCTCAATCTCATTTTCATTTAACACAGGTTGCTCACCCGTAATTTTATCAGTTTGAGAAATATATTTTGTAGGTTCTTTATCAACAAAATAAGAATAATCAAATTCTGTTTTTGGGTTTTTGATTATTTCTTCAACATCAAGAAGCATCTCGGTAGCCGATTGGTACCTGTCTTTTGGGTCTTTTTGCATAGCATGAATACAAATTTGTTCAAGACCTAAAGGAATATCAGGGTTAATTTCAGTAAGTCTTTTAGCATTGCTTTGAAGCTGCATAAGTGCAACAGAAACAGCACTGTCCGCTTCAAACGGCACCTTGCCTGCAAGCATTTCATAAAGGACAACACCGACCGAATAAATATCTGCTTTTTCATCGGTAAATTCGCCTTTTGCTTGCTCAGGACTGATATAATGAACCGAACCGATTGCAGTTTCTGTAAGTGTCTTTGTATCGCTTCTTGAAAATCGAGCAATACCAAAGTCAGCAACTTTCAGATTTCCGTTCGGCAAAAGAATAATATTTTGAGGTTTAATATCTCTGTGAACAATACCCTTGTCGTGAGCGTGCTGAAGTGCTTTTAAAATCTGTGTTGTGAAGAAAAGCGCATCGTTCCAAGTGATTGCACCTTGCTTTTGAATGTACTCTTTAAGGGTGATGCCGTCAACATATTCCATTACAATGTATTGCAACTTTTCACCGAAACTTACATCGTACACTTTAACAATATTAGGATGTGAAAGAAGTGCGATGGCTTTTGATTCATTTTTAAATCTTCTTACGAATTCATCATTAGTTAAAAATTCGTCTTTAAGTATTTTGACAGCTACAATTCTGTCATCAACATTGTCATAAGCTTTATATACAACAGACATACCGCCAACGCCGACGATTTCCTGTATTTCATATCTTGAATCAAGTCTTTTTCCTACATAATTATCCATACTTTAAAAACTCCGTTATCGTTATTTGGAAATTACTACTGCGGTTATATTATCACCGCCACCGTTTTCGTTTGCTCTGTTAACAAGTCTGTCAGCAAAAGCGTAGTGCTTTTTATCTTTAGTCAATTCAATAATTTCTTCGTTACTTACATAATTTGAAAGACCGTCGGTACAAAGCAAAAGAGTCGAATCGTCATCTAAATCTACTTGGTCAAAATCAATATCAATATCTTTTTCAACGCCGACAGCACGAGTGATTATATTTTTATTTGGGTGATGAAGAGCTTGTTCAGAAGTAATCTTGCCCTTATCAAGCAAATCTTGAACTACGCTGTGGTCGGTAGTAACTTGATGTATTTCATTATTTTTTAAAACATAAGCTCTACTGTCACCGGCATGAGCAATAAACGCCTGGTTATCTTTAACTACAGCGCAAACTACAGTTGTACCCATACCTCTTAAATCAGGCTTATCCTCAGCCATATCAAACACTTCAATGTTTGCGGCATTGAGTGCTGAATCAAGCATATTTTTAATTGAAGTGTCACGCATTTGGTCACGATAAGAAACATTAATTTTGTCACTTATTACTTTAACGGCAAGTGCACTGGCAATATTACCACCGACTGCGCCGCCCATACCGTCGCAAACAACAGCCCACACAACTTCATTAGAAAATTCACCTACAGCATACGCATCTTGGTTTGAATCTCTTATATGACCTTTATCTGTTTTTGCAACAATTCTCATTCGTTTTCACCTCTGTTTTTGAGTCTTCTAAGCTGTCCGCAGGACGCATTTATATCAGAACCTAAAGTTCGTCTTATTGTAGCATTAATACCATGCTTTTTCAACACATTTTGAAAATTCAAAATAGCCTCTTTTGATGAGCGGACATTTCCCCGTTCTTTAACATCATTAACCGGAATAAGATTAATATGACTGTTCATCCCTTTAAGTCTGGCGGAAAGTTCCAAAGCGTCTTTTGTTGAATCATTTACATCTTTAATAAGTGTATATTCAAAGCTCACTCTCCTGCCTGTTTTCTCGGCATAATTTTTGCAAGCTTTAATTAATTCATCCATATTATATTTACGATTAATAGGCATTGTTTTGCTCCTAATGTTATCATTGGGAGCGTGAAGTGAAATAGTTAAGGTAAGTTGTAAATTAAGAGCCATTAAATCGTAAATTCTCGGTACAACACCACAAGTTGAAAGCGTAATATTTCTCATGCTGATATTAAGACCGTTTTCATTATTGACATTATAAAGAAAATCAATAACATTATCAAAATTATCAAGCGGTTCACCGATACCCATTAAAACAATATGCGATATTTTAATTTGCAAATCTTTTTGAGCGCTTTGAAGCTGTGCTTCTATTTCACCTGCAGTTAAATTGCGTTTAAAACCCGCAAGAGTTGAAGCACAAAAAGTACAGCCCATCTTACAACCGACTTGAGATGAAACACAAATTGTATATCCGTATTTATATTTCATAATTACAGATTCAACATATTCTCCATCATAAAGCCTAAACAAATATTTTACGGTATCATCAATTTTTGAAGTGTATTTATCTTCAATTTCACAAGTTGATATAAAATAGTTGTCGGCAAGTATTTCCCTTAACTGTTTACTGATATTAGTCATTTCATCAAAAGATGAAACACCGTATTTATGAAGCCAAGTATAAATTTGTTTTGCTCGAAATGTTGGTTGACCGAGTTCTTCAATAACGCTATTAAGTTTTTCGTAAGTAAGTGAATTAATATCAGTCTTCATTCTTTTTCATTAATGCATAGTAAAAGCCGTCTCCGCCGTAGTTTGACGGAAAAATTGTTTTTTCTTCAATTAATTTAAAGTTATTGTTGTTATCCAAAAACCTTGAAACAACCTGCTCGTTTTCCTTTTTATTCAATGTACAGGTTGAATAAATTATCTTTCCGCCTTTTTTTAAATATTTGGCGGAAGTTTTCAAAATACTGTACTGAATAAGCGGCAATTCCTTAACGCTGTCAAGCTCCTTATATCTGATTTCCGGCTTTCTTCTGATAATACCAAAACCTGAACAAGGTACATCACAAAGAATCTTGTCCGCATTAGGGATACTTGAATTATATACAGTCGCATTATTTACCGCAGTTTTTATAATATTGATACCAAGCCTTGCCGCACTGTCCTCAATAAGTTTAAGCCTATGAGGATATAGGTCAAAGCAGTAAATTTTACCTTGATTATTCATATCTTGGCTGATTGTAAAAGCCTTACCGCCGGGCGCCGAGCACATATCAAGCACAGTATCTCCCGGTTTAGCGCCGATTGCTTTAGCACAATAAAAACTTGACAAGTCTTCAATATAAAATAATCCGTTTTTAAAAGCTTTTGACTTGGTTAAATTGTTAGCCTCATTTATAAGAACAAACTCGTTATAAGCTTCACATTTAGTTTCGTCACAATCAAGTTCATAAACAAGTTCGTCACTGTTAACAACTTTTTTATTTGGTATTGCAAAAAGCGGAGGTCTGTCGTTAATTGATGGTAAAAACTCTGTAACAGTTTCTTCGCCGTACTGCTTAACCCACATATTTATTAAATTTTCAGGAACAGAATATTTTACCGACAAATCATCAGGTAAAACTCTGTTTTTATCTATTTTATGTAAAACAGCATTAACAAGCTTTGAATAATATTCCTGCTTTATCTGTTTTGTAAGCTTAACGCTTTCGTTTATAGCGGCTGAAGTCGGAATTTTGTCCATAAAAAGAATTTGATAAGCACCGAGCCACAAAATAACACGAATTTTAGGCTTAATTCTACCGCTTGCATATTTATTAATAAAATAATCAAGCGTAAGTTTTCTTTCTGTTACGCCATAAACAAGCGAAGAAATAAAAGCCTTATCATATACAACATTTGAGAGTGCTTTATCAAGTGCAATATTGGAATATGAACCGTTATAAAATATGCTGTAAAGGGTTTCAAAAGCGATAAGTCGTGGGCTTTTCGTCAATTTCTGTTACCTCTGTTAATAATTAATAATAATCTAAGTAAAGTTGCAAGTGCCGAAGCGAGTGCCGCAACATAAGTTAAAGCCGCAGCAGTTAACACCTTCTTAGCACCGGTATACTCGTCACCGTCAAGGAAATTATTAGCCTCAATAGTTTGAAGTGCTCTCTTAGACGCATTGAACTCAACCGGTAATGTAATAAGCTGAAATAAAGCAACTGCCGAATACAAAATAAGACCTGCGTAAATAAGAGTATTACTGTAAAGAAACATACCTACAAGCGCTAAAGGGACACCTAAAAAAGAACCGATGCGTGTTACAGGAATAACAGCATTTCTTATTTTCAGAGGAGCATAACCCTGAGCGTGCTGGCAAGCGTGCCCCGCTTCGTGACAAGCAACACCTACCGCAGCAACACTTGTTGAATCGAAAACATCTTGCGATAAGCATATTTCCTTATTCTTTGGGTCATAATAGTCGGTCAGCGTACCACCGATTTTTTTAATTCTTACATCTGTAATACCGTTTAACTGCAAAAGCTGATATGCGGCTTGCGCACCTGTCAAACCACGACGATTATTAAACCTCGAATATGTTTTAAAAGAATTCTTAACTTTAATCTGGCAAATTGTTGCAAAGATAAATACAGGAATCATAATAAAACCTGTTAAATAATATGCAAAATAAGGACCCATAATATATCATTCTCCTAAAATTGTGCCAAGAGGCACTTGATTTCCCATCAAAAACGATTTTGTATCCATTCTCTTTTTACCGTCAAGTTGAAGTTCAAGTATATCAACACATTTTCCGTCACCGCAACAAACAGTAAGAATGTTTTTATTATCAATAATTTCGCCTATAGTGCCGCCTTTTTTATTTGATAATAAAGTTTTATGAATTTTAATATTTTTGCCTGCAAGAGTAGTTTGAGCACAAGGCCAAGTTTGAAGACCTCTTACTAAATTGTGCACCTCAAGTGCTGATTTATTCCAGTCAATCGGACTTAGTGCTTTAGTAATTTTTTCGGCATACGAAGTATCGCTTTCACCTTGAGGGGTAAGCACAGCAGTGCCGTTTTCAATTTGAGCAAGTGCTTCAATTAAAGCTTCGCTTCCGATAATTGAAAGTCTTTCAAAAAGTTCTTCACTCGTTTCATTTGGCTTAATATCGGTCTTTTCAACAAGAATCATATCGCCTGTATCAAGCCCCTCACCCATTTGCATAACGGTGACGCCCGTTTCCTTATCACCGTTAATAACCGCCCACTGTATAGGAGCGGCGCCACGATATTTTGGCAAAAGAGATGCGTGAACATTAATAGACCCAAACTTTGCAGCATTAAGAATTCTTTTAGGCAAAATTTTGCCGTATGCAACCACAACAATAATATCTGCATTCATATTTTCAATTTGAAGTGCAACATCATCATCTTTTAATGAATTCGGCTGAAACACCTCAATATTATGTTCAAGTGCACATTCCTTAACCGGAGTAGGTTTAAGTATCTGCTTTCTGCCAACGGGCTTATCCGGTTGAGAAAAAACAGCTAAAACATTATGTTTCTCTATTAATTTTTGCAAGCAAGGTACTGCAAAATCAGGAGTACCCATAAAAATAACATTCATATTATTTAACTCTCCGTTACTGAGTTTGAAGTTCACCTACAACATGAGAAGTGAAAAGAACACCGTCAAGATGGTCAATTTCATGGCAAAAAGCCCTTGCTTTTAAGCCTTCTCCTGTAAATACCTGCCATTTTCCGCTTCTGTCCTGAGCTTTAACCTGAACTTTCATCGGACGAACGGTAACGCCGTATTTACGCGGAAGAGAAAGACAGCCTTCAGATTCCCTTTGTTCACCCTCTTTAAGCGTAATTTCAGGGTTTACAAGTTCCATAGGACCGTCGCCGATATCAATTACAACTACTCTTTTAAGCATACCTACCTGAACTGCCGCAAGACCAACGCCGTTTGCGTGATACATAGTTTCAAGCATATCATCAATAAGAGTTGCGAGTTTTTCATCAAATTTTTCTACTTTTCGGCTTGTTTTGTTGAGTATAGGATCACCCAACTTTACAATATTTCTTAAAGCCATTTTATGTTCTCCTAATTCAAATCATAAGGGTTAAGGTCAAGTGAAACCGAAACATCCTTATATTCTCTGATTTTACTTAATTTCTTTAAAGTTTCGCTAAACAATGTGCGAATAATTTTTGAATTTTTGCATTTTACAAACAAACTGTATCTAAAATTATTATTAAGTTTGGCGATTTTTGAAGCGTTAGGACCTAATATAATGATTTTTTGCTTATATTCTTCATTCATATCAACAAGAATTTCAAAAAACTTTTTTGCGCACATCGCTGTTTTATTTTCGTTATCGCTAACAAATGAAGCTGATATTATGTCGCAATAAGGCGGATAAATAAGAAGCCGTCTTAATTCAATCTCATTAGCGTAAAAAGTTTCATAGTCTTGCTGTGCAGCACATTCAAGCGTTTGATTGTATGGGTTAATCGTTTGAATAATTGCTTTGCCTGAATTATCTCTCCTGCCGCTTCTGCCGACGACTTGAGTAATTAAATCAAATGTACGCTCTGCACTGTTATAACTTTCATCATAAAGTGAATTATCGGCATTAACCACACCGACAAGCGTAACATCATCAAAATCAAGACCCTTAGCAACCATTTGCGTACCAATCATTATGTCATACTCGTGGTTGGCAAAGGCATTGAACATCTTTTCGTGGCTGAATTTCGTTGAAGTTGTATCGGCGTCCATCCTCAAAATTTTTGCGTTCGGAAAAAGAAAAGATAGTTCATCTTCAATTCTTTGAGTCCCATATCCGCTGTACCTAATATTATCGCCGCCGCACTCGGGACAGACATTATCAAGCTTTTTAGTATAGCCGCAATAATGACAAGTCAGTCTGTTATTGGTGCTGTGATATGTTAAAGATATGGAACAATTCGGACAAGTTATCACATGACCGCAATCGTTGCAAGCGATAAATGTATTGTAACCTCTCCTATTAATTAAAAGAATTACCTGCTTATTTTCATCAAGTGTTTCAGCAATTTGTTCCTTTAATATAGCAGAAATCGGGGATTTATTGCCGTTTTTCATTTCCTGCTTCATATCAACAGTAATAACCTGCGGAAGTTTGGCATCGCCATATCTTTGAGTTAAACTGCACAAAGTATATTTACCTTTTAGCGCATTTGAATATGATTCAATAGAAGGCGTTGCGGAAGTCATTAAGAAAAGCGCATTATTATATTTGCACCTGAAAATAGCAACATCCTTTGCATTATATTTAGGTGTACGCTCGCTTTTATAAGTATTCTCTTGCTCCTCATCCATAATAATCAACCCGATATTATGAAGCGGCGCAAAAACGGCACTGCGAGTACCGATAACAATTTTTGCTTCACCCCTGTCAGCTCTCTTATACTCGTCATTTCTTTCTCCGAGGGATAAACCGCTGTGAAAAACAGCCACTTTATTACCGTAACGAGAATGGAAAATGGCCAAAGCCTGCGGGGTCAAACTGATTTCAGGAACTAAAACAATAACATCTTTATTGTTTTTTAGTGCTTCATCAATTAATTTTAAATAGACCTGCGTTTTGCCGCTGCCTGTAACTCCGTAAAGAAGCCCTGAACCGCCGCCGTTTTTCATCATATTTTTAAATGTTGAAAAAGCGTTTTTCTGCTCTTTTGAAAGATTAATTTCTTTAGGTGTTCCGACTTCTATATTTTTATACGGATTTCTGTAAATTTCTTTATCATATATTGCAATTACACCGTATTTTTCAAGGTTCTTGACTACGGAAGAACCGACATCGCAAATTTCACAAATGTCATTTATTGAAACATCGCCGCTCTCAAATAACAAATCAACAACCTTTTTTTGCTTAGGTGTAAGCTTTGGCAAATCTTCTTCTTTTTCAATAAGAAGCGTTGCTGTTTTTCTTGAAGCGTCGCCTACTTTGCCGGCACCTCTCGGTAACATAAGCCTAAGACATTCATAGGTAGTGCAAAAACATCTTTCCTTTAGCCAAAGTGATAAAAGTACCGCTTCCTCACTGATAACAGGTTTATCACCGATTACACTGTCAATTTCTTTTAAAGACGAATTAATGGCTGAAAAAATATTAACAACTATTCCCTCTCGCAGTTTATTACCGTTTCCAAATGGTACTTTAACTCGGCTTCCGATTTTAATTAGACTTAATTGCTCCGACTTAATATAATAATCAAAGTCGGAATCAATGCTAAAAAAAGTTTTTTCAACAGCAACCGTAGCAATATTGCGATTCATTATTCATCGTGTGACTTGAGCTCATCCGGCTCTTCAATTACATATTTACCTTCAAGAATTTCGTCAATAGCGGTTGAAACAGTTTTTACATCCACCGGTTCGTCACGCTCAATAGCTTCGTCACGAATTTCTCTTGCTCTTTTAGCAGTACCAACAACAAGACTGTAGCGACTGTTGCATCCCTGTAATAATTTCTTTAAATCTGGATTAAACATAATAAAATATCTCCTTTAATTGTAACTTTTATTTTTATTTATTGCGCTTTTTTAATTCTTCGCAAAGTATTTTTTCTATATCATTAACACAGTCATCAAGATTGTCATTAACAACTTTATAATCGTACTTATCCTGACACAAAAGCTCACTCTTGGCAATTTTGAGCCTTTTTTGAATCATTTCTTCTTCTTCCGAGTTCCTTGCACGAAGCCTTTGCTCAAGAGTTTCCCAGCTTGGAGGAACAAGGAAAATTGACACGCTGTCAGGGTAAAGTCTTTTTACATTCTCTGCCCCTTGAACATCAATTATCAATACACAAATTTTGCCGTTTTTTATTGCTTCGTTAACACCCTTAACCGGTGTACCGTAAAAACAATTATTGTATACTGCATATTCAAGAAGTCCGTTATTATCAATCAAATTTTTAAATTCTTCTTCACTTAAAAAGAAATAGTTAACTCCGTCTATTTCTCCCTCTCTCGGCTTTCTTGTAGTAGCAGATACAGATTCAACTATATCATCTCTTTTTTTGCGTATTTCTTTAAACACCGTGTCTTTTCCGCATCCGCTCGGAGCAGAAACAACAACAAGCATACCATTATTATTCATCCTCAACCTCCACATCAAATTTAGCGGCAATCTGCTTTAAATCTAAGTAGGAAAGAACAACATTATTGCTGTCGGTTACAATAACACTCATAGTTTTTCTGCCGTGCGTGGCGTCAATAAGTGTTGAATTTGATTTACTTTCCTTTATAATTTTTTTAACCGGTGCAGATTCGGGCGACAAAATGGTAATAACCCTGTCTGCATTGATTAAATTACCAAAACCGATATTAACTAATTTCATAATTATTACTCTATATTTTGAATTTGCTCTCTTATTTTTTCAATTTCAGCTTTAACTTCAACAACTTTCTTTGCAATTTCAACATCATTGCACTTTGAACCGATTGTATTGGTTTCGCGATTTATTTCCTGAACCAAGAAGTCAAGTTTCCTACCAACCGGTTCATCACTTGAAATGAACTCCCTAAGTTGAGCAATATGACTGCGAAGTCTTACAGTTTCTTCAGCAACGGCAACCTTGTCGGCATAAATGGCAACTTCCTGAAGAATTCTACCCTCGTCAAGAGTAACATCGCCTAAAAGCTCGTGAACTCTTTCAACAAGCTTGTCGTTATACTCTTTAACAGTTTGCGGAGAGCGTTCTTCAATAAATGAAACTGTATCAAGAATAAATTGACTGCGAGAATAAACATCGTCGTACATCTTTTTGCCCTCAACACATCTCATCTGTGTGAATTTATCAATAGCTTCTTCAGCTACTGTTTTAACGAGTTGCCAAATTTTTTCCTCGTCTTCATCAGCTTTTTTTACTATCAAAACATCAGGAAATCTTGCAACGGTAGAAGCGCCGAAGTCTTCTTTTAAATCATAATTAGTTGATATTTCCTTGAGTGCTTTAACATAAGCGCTGGCAAGAGTATTATTAACTACAACATCGGCACTTTCTGTATTTAATGCTTCAATGCCTACATAACAGTCAATTTTACCTCTTGCAACTTTTGAATTGACAAAAGATTTTATTTTATCATCAATAAAGCCATACTGCCTCGGGCATCTTGATGAAAAATCAAAATATCTGTGGTTTACACTTTTAAGTTCAACAGTGATAACATAGCCATCAACCTCTTTACAAGCTCTGCCAAAGCCTGTCATTGACTTAACCATTTAACTTACCTCAGTTCGTTTAATTTTATAATATATTATATATATGTCAATTATTCGGGTCAAGAGTTTGTTAACACAATATTTACATTGTTAACAGAATGTTTACAATACAGACAGCAATAAAGGCATTGCCGAAGCAACACCTTTAATTAATAATATTAATATGTAGAACTGCACTGATAATTAACTTTTCCCTTTACAGTTCTTTTCAATGTGAATTTTTTTCCGCTTTGTGTAACATCGAGTGAAACCTTTTTAGGAGTTGCTTTTTCACATGTATAGAATGTACAAGTTATTACACCGTTTTTAACAGTCATTTTAATTTTTATAGCGTATTTTGTATTGTTTTTCCATCTGAAGTTCTGAACATTGCCTGAAATAGCCGCATCTCTGCCGAGAGGTACATAAGAAACTCTCTGGCTATGCTGATGCCTTTCAACAATTTCAACATTTGCTTTCAAAACAGTATTAAACATTGTTGAAGCAACCTGACAAATGCCGCCTGCAAGACCCATAGTAACGCCGCCGCCGGAAAATACATGTGCATTTTTGTAGCCTTTTGCAGCAGTTCTTGTACCAACAACTTCATTAAAATCAAATTCATCGCCGGGCTGAATAATTGTGCCGTTGATTTCTTTCGATGCAATTTTCAAATTAGTGGTTCTGCTTGCGTTATTAACATAGTAAGAATAATAAGTTGCATATACATTTGAATAATAAGTACTCAGCATTGTGCTGTTGTCGCTGAAATATTTATTACCGTCGACGGTTACAAAAGATTTGATTTTAACATAATATTTTTTATCTTTATCAATCTTTTTGATTTTTTTGCTTGTTGAATTTCCGTTTTTAACAGTTATTTTCTTTATATTATTTTTAAATTTTTTATCAGTGGTATACAGTATTTGATAACCGTCGCAGTCAACTTTTTGCCACTCGATACAAAGTTTATTATTATCAAGTGTAACGGAAGTCAACTTAGTCTGTTTAGGCTTGATTGCAGTAGTAACAACATCACTAAACTCACCGTACTTCTTTTTATCGGAAATAACGACATACGCTCTTACCTGATAATTATAAGTTTTTCCGTTTTTAAGCTTATCAATTTTATAAGAAGTTTTATCGGCAGGTATATAAGCAATATTTGAAGTTTTATTATCTGAGTTCAACGATACAAGTTGATAACCTGTTGCACCGCTCACACTGTTCCATTTGACAGTAATTGAAGTATTGTTTTTGCTGATTTCTACATCAGAAACTTTTGCGGGAACAATATTGAATTTCTTTGTTATACTGCCCTTATAATTACCGATACCTGTTATTGTTGCCTGTGCTTTGCCGGGCGCATTATTATTTATATATGATACAGTATAGTCGACATCCTGTATTAAATATTGAGGACCCAAACCGTCGCCCTTGTCATAAGAAACATACATAACGGGAATAAGTGGATTTTCGTTGTAGACAAGGGATGTTTTATCAAATTCAACATTAACTTTATTTTTATCATTTAATTTAGCCGGTGTAATTGTAAAATCTTTAGTTATGCTTCCCGAATAACTGTTAATACCGCTAACAACAGCAGTTGCAGTGCCGGCATCAATATTATTCAAATAGGTTAAAGTGTAATCTACATCTTTAACAAGAACCACACCGTTATGCACAACAATTACATTGGGTGTTTTCATTGTTTGGTCATAAACAATATCTTTCTCTGAAACAGTAACCACGGTATTATTTGCATCAATAATATTTTCACCCTGTGCAAATGCGTTAAAACTAATTAACATACACATTACCGCAAAAATCAATGATACAAATAAACTTAAACTCTTTTTCATAATTATACTCCTGTTATTTTTGTCCGTAATAAGCATTTTTACCATGCTTTCTTTGATAGTGCTTATCAAGAAGATATTGCTCTATACCAATGTTTGAGTCACTGCCAAGCGAAGCAATTTGTTCAGTTTGATAAGCCATTTTAGATACTTCCTCAAGTATTAAAGCATTTTCAACAGCTTTGAATGGGTCTTTTCCCCAAGTGAACGGACCGTGCCTGTGAACGAGAACTGCCGGACACTCAGTAGGCGTAATGCCTCTTTTGGAAAATTCTTCAACTATAACCTTACCGGTGTTGAGTTCATACATATTCTCAACTTCATCTTTAGTAAGGCCTCTTGCGCAAGGAACACAGCCGTTTGCAAAGTCGGCATGAGTTGTACCGTATGCTTTAACATCTCTGCCTGCCTGTGCCCAAGAACACGCCCATGAAGAATGGGTATGAACTATACCGCCGATATCGCCAAAATTCCTGTAAAGTTCAAGATGAGTAGGTGTATCAGATGATGGATTAAGGTTACCTTCAACCTTATTTCCCTCAAGGTCCATTACAACCATATCAGATGCTTTCATATTATCATATGGGACACCTGACGGCTTTATTACAAAAAGTCCTTTTTCCCTGTCAATGCCGGAAACATTTCCCCAAGTAAGCACAACAAGACCATATTTAACAAGTAACAAATTAGCTTCAAATACTTGCTCTTTAAGTTCTTCCAACATAATATTTCACCTTACATTCCGAGTTTGTATGCAACATCGTTATAGAACAACTCTTTTTTAAATGAATTGATTTCTGTATCTTTATTAATATGAATAAACTCAATACCCATAATTTCTGCAAAATCTCTCATATGTTCTGCTGTAAGTGTATAAGAAAGTACGGAATGGTGAGCACCGCCTGCATATATCCAAGCTTCGGCAGAAGTTTGAAGGCAAGGAAGCGGTTTCCAAAGAACACCTGCAACCGGAAGCTTCGGCATATCGTTAACCTGTTCTTTACATTCAACATCATTAACAATCATTCTGAGCCTGTCACCCATATCAACAAGCGTAACAACGATTGCGTTACCTGTCTGCGCTTTAAATACAAGTCTTGCAGGATCTTCCCTGTCACCAATACCAAGCGGATGAACCTGAATTTTAGGCTTATCCTGGGCTACCGTAGGACAAACTTCAAGCATATGTGAACCCAAAAGCATTTCGTTACCCGGTTCAAAATGATATGTATAGTCTTCCATAAACGCAGTGCCGCCGTTTAAACCGTCTGCCATAAGCTTCATAACTCTTGTCATTGCAGCAACTTTCCAGTCACCCTCGGCACCGAAGCCGTAACCTTTGCGCATTAAGTCCTGAGCTGCAAGACCAGGAAGCTGTCTTAATTCCTGCAAATCTTCAAAATTGGTGTGGAATGCACCGAAACCGCCATCGTCAAGAAATTTTTCAAGTGCAACTTCTTCCCTTGCCTGATATCTTACAGCGTCAATATTATCGGTATCAAATTCATAATTTTCCTTATACTCATTCATTTGAGCGTCGATTTCTTCTTCGGTTACTGCGTTAACATATTTAATGATATCGCCGACACCGTAGTGGTCAACCTGCCAACCGAGTTTAATTTGCGCTTCAATCTTGTCACCGTCGGTAACAGCAACATTACGCATATTGTCGGAAATACGAAGAACTCTAAGCTTTCTCGACTCACTTGCACCTACAGCCGCTCTCATCCAAACGCCCATTTTGTTTTGGAATTCTTCATCCTTCCAGTAACCTGCGATAACTTTAACTTTTTTTCTCATTCTTGCGTGAATATAACCGTGTTCCCTATCACCGTGAGCAGATTGGTTGAGGTTCATAAAGTCCATATCAATACTGTCCCATGGAATATCTCTGTTAAACTGTGTATTAACATGAAGATAAGGCTTGTTAAGCGCATTAAGTCCGGCTATCCACATTTTTGACGGTGAAAAAGTATGCATCCAAGTAATAATACCGGCGCAGTTAGGTGTATTATTTGCTTCTTCAATTACATTAAGTATTTCTGTTGAAGTCTTAACACAAGGCTTGGCAACAACTTTGCAAGGAAGCTTTGCACTCCATTCGTCAGCCATTTGCTGAGCGTGAGAATTAATATCGGCAAAAATTTCTTCACCGTAAAGATGCTGAGTACCTACAATAAACCAAAATTCATAATCTTTAATAGCCATTTTCATTTCTCCTTATATATTTTCTACGGCTGATTTTTCAACCGCAAGAGATTTTTTATAAAGCATCATATATTTTTCAAAACCTAATATGTCTTTTTCATCAGGTTCAAGCGTTGATGTTTCAAATTTTGAAAATATTTTTTCGTTTAAATAATCGTCAAGTGTTAAATCAAAACTGTTTTTAGCAAAAAGAGCAAGAACCGCAATGCCCCAAGCACCGCCTTCGCCGGCAGTTGAAAGAACAGAAACGGGAGTTTTCATAGCGCCTGCCATAAGCTTTTGACCTACATATTCAGTCTTAAATAAACCGCCGTGACCCATAAGCCTGTCAATCTTTACATTTTCTTTTTCAAGTATTTCCATACCGATTTTAAGTGTAGCAATCGCAGAAAAAATGTGGGTTCTCATAAAATTAGCAAGATTAAAATTACTGTTTTCGCTTCTCAAAAACATTGGTCTGCCTTGGCTGAAACCTGTAACCGGTTCACCGGAAAAATAGTTGCTTGATATAAGTCCTCCGCAATCGGTGTCACCCTTTAGCGCTTCATTATAAAGCAAATCATAAATTTGAGCTTTAGTTAAATTACTGCCTGAAAGCTTAGAATATTCAATAAATAACTTAACCCAATAATCTAAATCAGTACAGCAGTTATTACAGTGAACCATAGCAACAGGCTTGCCGGTAGGAGTTGTTACCATATCAATTTCTTCGTAAACATTTGAAAGCTGTTTTTCAAGCACAATCATTGAAAATATTGAAGTACCTGCTGAGATATTACCCGTTCTTACTGCAATACTATTAGTTGCAACCATACCCGTACCTGCGTCACCCTCAGGTGGACACATAATCGCACCGGATTGAAGATTACCTGTAGGGTCAAGAAGCTTTGCTCCGTCATCGGTTAATGTACCCGCATTGTCACCTGCAAGTAAAACCTTTGGTAAAACATCTTTAATATTCCAATTCAGATTTTTAACTTCGTCAAGAGATGCAAACTTTTGAAGCATTGATTCATTATAATTATTAACATTACTGTCAATAGGAAACATACCTGAAGCTTCACCGATTCCGACAACTTTTTCGCCCGAAAGTTTATAGTGAACATATCCGGCAAGAGTTGTTATGTAAGATATATCATCAATATGTTTTTCACCGTTTAATATAGCTTGATAAAGGTGAGCAACGCTCCAGCGCTGAGGTATATTAAAATTAAAGAGTGATGTTAATTTTGCCGATGCTTGAGCTGTAGTAGTATTTCTCCAAGTTCTAAACTCAGCAAGAAGGTTGTCATCCTTGTCAAAAGGCAAATACCCATGCATCATTGCCGAAAAACCGATTGAAGAAAGTTTAGTTATGACACTGCCATACTTTTCTTTACAGTCATTATTTAAATTTTTATAAGCCTCTTGCAAACCGTGCCAAATATCATCAATATGATATGTCCAATATCCGTTTTCAAGTCTGTTTTCCCAATCAAAACTACCCGAAGCCAAAACATTTGCATTGTTATCTAAAAGCACTGCTTTTATTCTCGTTGAGCCAAACTCAATGCCAAGGACTTCACTACCGTTTAAAACATAATTCGACATAATATACCTCCACATAATCTATCACTTTATATTACTATATTAATAATAAATTTTCAATAGTATATTTAATTTTTGTTATAGTGTGAAATAACCTTATTAACGGATGTATATGTCTTTTTGTGGCTTACCTTTTTAGGCGACTTATATTCAATAAGTGCTGAAGGACAATTATATTTTTCGTTTACATAAGCATACAAATAACTTGAAAAATATTTTCCTTTTATTTTTATGCCCAAATTCATAATTTTATCAAAAATATTACATAAATCTGTTGTGCATATTGTTTCATTTAGCCAGCCGTGAAAACATGATATTGAATAATATAATTCATATATGAGATTTTAAATTTATCCAACTCGTTCTTTATTATCTACAAGTTTCATTATTTTTTGATATTTTTTAATTAAAGATACTTTTCAGTAAACAAAACAATAAAAGTGCCTATAACTCTTGTTATAGACACAAATCAATTATTATATATCCTAATTATTGGTGTTGGAAATAAATATTAATTGTTAATCGCTCAAAAAAATGTTGTAAACATATGTTTGTACGCCAATTCTTTTTTCTGTACGCCAATTTGTACGCCATTTATTGTGATTTGAGTAGCCCCATATGACCTTGAGCGCACCAATTAATTGTAATTAATGACAAATTATGTGTTCTTTTAGTCAATATCGGTGTATAAATTGCACAAAAATAGGTCACCTTTTCAGGTGACCTATGGTGCTGGTGACCGGACTTGAACCGGTACGGTATTGCTACCGAGGGATTTTAAGTCCCTTGCGTCTGCCGATTTCGCCACACCAGCAAATGCTTTAGCCAAAAGGCTTGGTGCCGGCGATGGGACTTGAACCCATACACCCAAACGGATAACAGATTTTGAGTCTGTCTCGTCTGCCAATTCCGACACGCCGGCAAATCAGCTTCTTTATTATATATAAAATCATTCTCAATGTCAATAGAAATGTCAATAGAATTTTAATATTTGTGCAAAGATAAAAATAGCTGATAATATGTATTAAAATACAAATTAATACTTTCCTTTATAAATATTATATATTGACTTAGCTTTATCACGAACCATTTTGGCAAGTTTTTGAGGAGAAGTAACCTCTACCCCATCACCATATTGCATAAGCCAAGAAACGAAACCGTCGGAAACGGTTGCATTAACTGTCGTTTCAAAATGGTTGCCTTCAAGTGCCGTAAGCGGGATATTTTTACCAAAGCGGTCAAGCATTTCTTCTTGAAGCTTTAGGTCGCATTTTAATGTAACCTTACATTCTTCGCCGGAGAACATATTAAATCGCTTCGAAACATAATCTTGCTCGTCAAACTTGTCCTTATATGGACTCACCTCGCTGAAATGCCTTGACGGAGAATCAAGAATTTCAAGTTTTTTCATTCTGTCAATACGCAAATTCATCAAATTATCGTACTTTTCATTATTGCAAACGAGGTAATAATGGTCGTCTTTCCATATAAGAGCGTAGGGAGAAACTGTAAATGTTTTCTCTGTATGCTTCTTTTTATTTTGAACATCAATACTTCTGCGTTTATAAACAAATTTTACTTTTTTTGACTGAGTTATGGCAGAATTAAGGTGATCGATAATAATATAAATTTCTTCATTGTCGCACTTGGCAGAATTGGTATCAACATAAACCTGACTTTCCATCGTTTTAGCTTGTTCAACGGAAACAAGCGTTTCAAGTTTATCGATAAGTGACTGCGTTTTTTTCGGCGTTATAAAACCCGCACTTGAAACAGCGTCAATAAGAAGCATTACCTCGGGAATTTCAAAAGTCCTTGTTGCCATAAAAAAGCCACGCTTGGGACTTGTGACGGTAATAATATCGCAACCGATTTCATTAAGTGCGGCAATATCTGCATAAATCGATTTGCGCTCACACTTAATGCCTTTTTCAGCCAAAAGGTTGATTAAATCTGTTGTTGACAAAGGGTGCTCATCATCGCTGTACTTTTCAAGAAGTTTATATATAAACAAAGTTTTGAGTTTTGAATTTTGCATAACACTTCACCTCTGCTTTTTTATATATAATACTACATTTTATCTAATTTTTCAACTATAGTCCTAAAAATCGGACAACAATCTTCACCACCTGATTTTCCCCCCTCACACATAACGACAATAGAATATTTAGGTTTATCATATGGATAAAAGCCGACAAACCAAGTATTTAGCTGTTCCTTGCCATCGATATAAATTCCGCTTTGCGCCGTAGCAGTTTTCCCGGCTGTTTTTCCTTTATATTTTGCATTGAACCCCGTCCCAACATCGACGACATTTTTCATATATGACCTAAGAGTTTTAGCTGTTTTATCGCTGAATGCTCTTGTATCGGTCGATTTTTTTAAATTGAGTGTAGGATAATTATAATATCCGCCATTAGCAATAGCACTGACGACGCTTGCAAAATGAGCGGGAGTGTCTGTTAGTTTTCCCTGACCAAAGCCGAGAAGTGCAAGCTGACCCTGAGATTTAAGTTCTATAAGAGTTGGAAATGCACTTGACGGTACTGTATAAGCATCATTATATAAACTAAATGATGAAGCAAAGCCGAGATTAAGTGCAGTGTTATAAATTTTTGTTCTGCCTACCTTTAATGCCAAGTTAACAAAATAACAGTTGCAGGAATTCGCAAGTGCTTGTTTAATATTTTCCTTGCCGTGCTTATGATTATTTTGACAATGATAAGTTGTGTCGCCGACAGTAATTTTGCTTTTACATTCATATGTCGGGTCAATATTATTTTCAAGAGCGGCAGCGGCTACAACAAGTTTAAAAACAGAACCGACTGCATAAGAGGAAATCGAGCGATTAAGATAATCATTACCGATACTGTAGGACGCTAAAATTTGTGAAGTATCGCAGTCAAGCACAACCACCGAACCTTTAGTAATATTTTCGGCAGAATCTTCAACAATGTTTTGTATATTTTCATCTATTGAAATTTGTATTCCCTCTTTAGAGTCATAATTCTTATCTATAACATTTCCGCTGTCACCGTCAAGAACTTTACCTAATGCATCAACACTGTAATTAATAGACAATGAGCCTATTTTTTCATCGACATATTTTTCAACTCCGCCAAAATTCTTATCAATCAAATGACGGCAAAGCATATTGCTACAATTTTCATTAACGGTTTCAAATAAGCGAATATACTTTGTATTGGCGTATTTATCAACCGGAATTACAATAGGATAACCGTTTTTAAGTTCATCGGTAATATTTTTTATTTTATCCTCATCAAAAAGCAATTTTAATTCACCGAGTGACTTTTCGTTTGGCTTAATCACAGCAACGAGTGATTTTGTATTATTATTAAGCAAAATTTTATTTCGAGAATAAATATTTGTATATAAATTTGAGATATCAAGCGTTATACTGTTATATAAATTATCGATTTTATAAGTATCGCCAAAAATTATATAGCCAAATCTTCCGAGTGTTAGCGAAAGAATAAGAGCAAAAGCCACTGAAATTGAAAAGATTCTTTTAGACATAAAAAATACCCCTTGTTTATTCTTAACAAGAGGTAAATTTTTTATTCTGTTCTTTGGCGGCGGAAAATAGCGTCAGATGAAATAGGAATGTCACATTTAAACGAATAAGTATTCGTAGCTTTATTTGCCACATCAACCTTTTCTTCGTCATCTTCATTATATAAGTCGGCAACAACAAGTTTATAAGGTTTCTTATTAGGCTCAACAACTTCAAGTTCGTCACCTTCAAAAAAACGATTTCGCTGGCTGACAACAAGCCTGCCGTCTTTATATTCCTTGAACAAGGCGCAAACATCCCAGTTGCGAATATAACCGCCTGTATCAGTAACCTGGCCGTTTTTAATCGGACCGAAATTGAAGCCTGTTGTATATTCACGATGGCTCATTTTTTCCATTTCATCAAGTATCCACTGAGGAACTTTAAAATCATTGCTTGGATTCTTTAAATACTCATCAATAGCATTTCTGTAAGCATAAGTAACAATAGCTGTATAATATTCGCTCTTTGCCCTACCCTCAATTTTAAATGAATCTACACCTGCATTAACAAGCTCGGGAATATGCTCAATCATACAAAGGTCACGGGAATTAAAGATATATGTGCCGTTTTTTTCCTCATTAATCGGGAAGTACTGACCGGGTCTTGTTTCCTCAACAAGATGATATTTCCATCTGCAAGGCTGAGCGCAATCGCCACGGTTGGCATCTCGGTGCGTCATATAATCTGACAAAATGCATCTGCCGGAAAAGCTCATGCACATTGCACCGTGGACAAACACTTCAATTTCCAAATCACTCGGTGTTTTATCCCTGATTACTTTTATTTCGTCAAGCGATAATTCACGGGCAGTAACAATTCTTGAAGCGCCCATTTCATAAAGCGTATTGGCAGTTTGATAATTAACAATTCCAACTTGAGTTGACATATGAATGTCAACACTCGCAGCATACTTTTTTGCCATAGCCATAACACCGATATCAGCTATAATAAATGCATCGATGCCTATTTGCTCGGCATATTTTAAAAAATCGGGAAGTTTTTCAATTTCATCATTTCTCGGCAAAGTGTTGCAAGTTAAATATACTTTTTTACCAAGTGAATGAACAAGTTCAACCGCATTTTTCAATTCGTCCGCATCAAAATTCGACGGATTTGTGCGCATACCAAACATTTCACCTGCAAGGTATACCGCATCGGCACCGAATTTGAGCGCAAGTTTAAGTCTTTCAAAATCACCGCAAGGTGAAAGTAATTCAATATTTCTCATTAGTTCACATTAAGATAAGGAGCATAAGTTGCTGCCTTTTGTTTAAATTCAGAATAAGTTTTTGCTGTATACATATTACCCTTAGTATCGTGGAAGAAATAGTAGTAATCAACATTTTCAGGATAAAGGGCAGCTTCAATAGCATCGATACCCGGGTTACAAATCGGGCTTGGAGGCAAGCCGACAACTGTAGAAGAACCGGATGTGCTGTAATACTGCTTATAATAATCGGCAGTATGAGAGGAAGTTGAAGAAAGCGCCGGAGCAACTTTATTAGTAATATAGTCACCCGTTGAATCAACACCCAATAACGGGAAGTTTGCCGTATCATTTAAACGGTTATGAATTACGGCAGAAATGGTTTTCATTTGGTCGGTATTACCGGCTTCACATTGAATAATTGAAGCAATTTTTATAATATCATCCATTGAGTAACCTAATTCTTCAGCTCTTTTTCTGTACTTTTCTTTAATTTTAGTATCACCGTTTGAAAGGAATTTTTTAATAACAGAATTAGCCGTTTCGCCAATATAGAAATCATAGGTGTCAGGGAAAAGATAACCTTCAAGTCTATACGGAACTTCATCCTTGGCTTTAAGGTCACTTACAAGAGAATAGGAAAAATCAACTGTTTGAATAACAGATAAAAGTGCTGATTTGTCACATACTTCATTATCCGCTAATTTTTGAACTATTTCAGGAACGGTATAACCCTCCGGGAAAGTGATTGTAACCGTTTCTGCAGTTGAGTTATTACCCTGAAACGCAACAAGCATACCTTCAAGACCCATCTTGCCGTTAAGATAGTATATTCCTGCGTCATAAGTATATGTTTTACTAATATATCCGTTTTTAACATGCGGTCCGACCTGCGCTTTTCTGTAATTTGCGAAGAATTTGCAGAAATTTTTACATTTAATCAAACCGTTATCAGCAAGAATGTCCACAGCATCGTCAACATTATCAACAGCTTTATCAAGATTTACGGTAACTGTAGAAGTGGTTTTAGTTATGCCTAAAACATCGTTAATACAAAGAATGGCATAAATTGATAAAACCATTGAAACCGCAATTACAATAATAAAGAAAATATAGGTAGAAGCAACACCTTTACTTTTTTTAACCGGAGCTTTTTTTACAACTGTTTGAGCGGTAGATGTAGCTTTGCGCTTTGAAACTTCGGTTTTATTTTTCTCATAGTTTTCAGAATTTACATTAGTAAAATAAATATCATTATTTTCACTCGCTGTATCAACAGGGTTAATTCCCGTTTCATTGAGTTTAAAATCATTGTTATCCATTTTATCCTCCTTGCTAAACAGTGATAATACCGTTTTGAGTAACTATGTAATCGACTGCAATGTCATATCGGTCATTAGGAATCAAAGAAACAAGTGTTTCATCATAAGTTATTCCCACTTTGGTAAATTTATAATTTTCCAAAAACCTGTCATAATATCCCTTACCATATCCTAAACGATAACCTCTTTTATCAAAGGCAATGGCAGGAACTATACAGATTGAATTATTAAAATCGTCACATAATTTGCATTTATTTATATCTGGTTCACGAACACCGAACGAACCGACAATTACATCATCAAATGACTTTATGTAATAATATTGCATTTTGCCGTCGTTGTCAATACAAACGGGCAAAGCAACCTTTTTATTATGTTCAAAAGCAAATTTTATGGCTGTGTCAACATTCACTTCATCTTCAAGAGCGGCATAAAAAAGCACAGTATCACTGTTTTTAAAAGGTTTAAAATTAACAAGCTTTTCATTTAAAGCATCATCTTTAATTTTTTTATCGGCTATATTTTTTCGAATAAGCTTATATTCTTTTCTGAGTTCTTTTTTTATTTGCATTGAATTGTTTCCCTAATTTTTTTGGAAAGTTCTTCGCCGCCGAGATTTTTTACGATTTCAAGACCGAAATCAACAGCAACGCCTGCGCCCCTTGCGGTAACAAATTTGCCGTCTGTAACCACATACTTTTCGGAAATTATTGCACCTGAAAGTGCCTCCTCAAACCCCGGGAAACAAATAGCTTCTTTGCCTTTAAGCAAACCCTTGTGACCCAAAATTGACGGTGCGGCGCAAATAGCACAAACATATTTTTCGTTGTCTACGCAGTAATCAATAGAAGTTTGAACCGTAGCGTCTGCTTCAAGATTAAGCGTACCCGGCATACCGCCCGGTAAAATAATTGCATCTGCATCTTCTATATTAAGTTCATCTTTAGTAATATCTGCCAAAACATCAATATTGTGCGAAGTTTTAACTTCTTTACCTGTAACGCCGACAGTAGTAACATCAAATTTTGCCCTTCTGAGCATATCAACAGGAGCGAGCGCTTCTATCGTTTCAAATCCGTCTGCTAAAAAAACATAAATCATAACAAATCTCCTATAAATTGTGTGCAAGAACGAACGGTTTTTCTAAAGAACATCCTTCAAATAAATACTCTTTTATTTCTTTGCTTTCGTCAAATTGAATATCGTTTAATTCAAATTTAATGTTAAATTCTCTTTCAAAATAAAAATCAACAAGCTTATCATCGGCGGGAATTAAGCAAACTTTGTTAAAATTAGATTTGCAATAATCTAAAAGTTTGCTCATATCTCCTCTGCCCCTTTTATTTTTATATGTGCAAGCAGCATAAATATATTTATACTCATCGCCGCTAATCTTACAATCTATTAAAAAGAGCATTGACGAAAGCATTTTTTCGTCAAAATATCCTAAGCACTTTATATTCTTACAGTTATTTAAAAAAAATGAAATATCTTCTTCACTGTCGCCGAAAGCTTCCTGCCATAAAGGAATAATTAAATTTTCATCATTAAGTTCTTTAATCATATTTATTAACCCTTATAAACAGCAATACATTTTTGAAGAAAAATTTCAGGGCAGTATGACTGCTTAGCTTTTCTAAGACCTTCAAGACCTAAATCTTCTTCTCTGTTTACATATTTGTAATTCATAAGGCAATTTTTGGTGAATTCCTGATTAATAACAGGATATGCGCCCTGAATTTCAGGCGGCGCCTTTTCAAAATGAGTTACAAAAGTTTCCTCACTTATCGGCTCACCAAAAGTATAGGCAATAGCTTCACCGTCTATTCTGATAAGTCCGCCGACAAAGCCGAGTTTATCATAATTTTCAAACGCTTTTAGGACAGCTTCAAATTCAAATGAAATGTCACTATCATCATTGTGAGTGCTTATCCACTTTGTATGCAAATCAATACAATCATTAATATTTTCTTTATTAATAGTTTCAAATGACCAATTAGGGTTATTACGCTTAAAATTAGTTATATGATTTCTTTTGCCGTGATACTTTTTACCTTTAAGCTCTGCCATTTTTTCGACAGAATAAATATAGTCACCGTAACCATCGTCATATTGAAAATCAAATTCATTTGGAAAATAATTATTGAGCATATCAATATACGCTTCGGTAACACCATAAAAGCGAAGCTTCAAACCAAGTTCCTTTGTATATTCTTTAACTGCATTGACAGCGTCTTTAAAATCGCCGTTTCCAACAGGTATACCAAAGTTCGTTTCGTCACCTTTGCCCCAACTGCAAATAAAAAAATCTTTATATTTGCAGATTTTTGTTGTATACTCGGTGCTCCAAACAAACATATTACCAAATGTATAGTCACAGTTCATTGTTTTCAAATGTTTAAAACATTCTTCAACCCATAATTTGTCTTCAATTTGCGGAGTTTTAAATTCTAACATATTAATTTTTTATATTTCCTTTTTAATAAAATCAAGAATCGTATTATGTATTTCATCAATAGGCAAAGGGTTTTCACCGTCAGAGCAAGGTATAACCGCCCAGCCTTGCTTTTTAGCCGTATATAATGCCGATTTTCTGCAATTATTCAAAAATTCAACATTAGCTTCGTGAACATCTTTTTTACCCTCATCGCCGTTATACCTTGAAGTCATAAGTTTTTGCGAAACTTCAACCGGCATATCAAGGAAAATAACCAAATCGGGCTTCGGTATACCGATTTTGTTATATTCAAAATCAGCAGACCAATCAAGATACTCGTCCCATTTCGATTCATCAATCTTTTCCATTTGATAAATAGAATTTGAAGTGGCATACCTGTCAGCAAGAATTAAAGTTCCTGCTTCATAATCTCTGCCCCAATCAAGCTTGTATGACGCAAAACGGTCAACCGCATAAAAAGCACCTGCCGCATAGGCGTTGACATCATCGGCATTTCCACCGAATTCACCGCCTAAATACATTTTAACAAGCGTACTTGACTTGCTTTCATAATCAGGGAGCTTGATTTTTTTATACTTAATATTTTCGTTTTGTAAATATTTTTCCAAAAGTGCAGTTTGGGTCGATTTGCCACAGCCGTCAAGCCCCTCAATAATTATAAGTTTACCCATTTTTCTTCTTTACCTTTTTCTTATTACCTTTTTCATCAACAATATACGTATGCTCAAGATTGCCGACAAGGCTTTCCCTGACAGCGGTAATATACTCCTGTCTGAGTTTAGCTTGCTCATCCTTTTCCTCTTGAGTTAAACCCACAGATTGCTGTTTGTGAGCCAAGGCATTAATTCTGTCAATTTTTTCTTCACTTATCATTGGTCCAAAAAGTCCTTTAATTTTTTACTTCTGCTCGGGTGACGAAGCTTTCTGAGTGCTTTTGCTTCAATCTGCCTGATTCTTTCCCTTGTTACATTAAATTCCTTGCCTACTTCTTCAAGAGTTTTAGGGTTACCGTCATCAAGACCGAATCTAAGAGATAAAACCTTTTCCTCTCGAGGTGTAAGAGTTTTAAGAACATCTGCAAGCTGTTCCTTTAAAAGACTCATTGAAGCGGCATCGGCAGGTGCAAGCGCATCATCATCAGGAATAAAGTCACCAAGGTGTGAATCTTCCTCCTCACCGATAGGTGTTTCAAGTGAAACCGGCTCTTGTGCAACTCTTAAAATTTCCCTTACCTTATCAACCGGCATACCGAGAAATTCAGCTATTTCATCAGGTGTCGGCTCTCTGCCGTTGGTATGAAGAAGCTGGCTGTTTGCTTTTTTAACTTTATTAATAGTTTCAACCATATGAACCGGAATTCTTATAGTCCTTGCTTGGTCGGCAATAGCACGAGTGATAGCCTGTCTTATCCACCAAGTTGCATAAGTTGAAAATTTAAAACCTTTTGTGTAATCAAACTTATCAACAGCTTTAATAAGACCAAGATTACCCTCTTGAATAAGGTCAAGAAATTGCATACCTCTGCCGACATATCTTTTTGCGATGCTGACTACAAGACGAAGATTAGCCTCAGCCAAACGCTTCTTAGCTTCTTGGTCATCTTCGGAAATTCTGATAGCAAGTTCAATTTCTTCTTCAGGAGTAAGAAGCGGTACACGACCGATTTCTTTAAGATAAACCTTAACCGGGTCATCCATTGCAGCACTGTCGTTAACTGCAACTGTTTCAGCGGCATCTGTTTCTTTAGGTAAGTCTACTTCGAGGTTGATACCGTCAAGAGCTTCTGCCGAAAAATCGTCAATAATATTGATATTTGCAGCATCAATTTGCTCATTGAGTTTTTCAAGTTCATCAACATCAAGGTCAAGTTCAACAATGATAGTATCAATATCCTGGGTTGAAAGGTGACCCGTTTGCTTACCTTTTTCAATAAGCCTTTTGAACGCTGCGTTTTTCTTATCCTCGCTCGTAGCCGGAGCCGGTGTAAGATTGATTTCTTTCATAAATAAATATCCTCCACTTTATAGTTTCCTATATCATTTGTTTATTTTACTAAACAAATTTCTAAACTCATCTTCACTCATACCTGACGGCGAAGACGAATTTTTCTTTTCATATTCTTCGTTTATAATGTTAAGACAGTCATTAAACTCATCTTTCGGGTTAGCGCTGTCAATATTTGTATTCATAAGTTTTGAAAACTTTGCATAATCTGTATCACTGAATTGCTCACCGAGGGTCATTAAATCAAAATCAAGACCGTCATTAATTCTTTCAAGCAAAGTAGCATATGCATTTTTTACAAAACCGTCTGAAAGCCTGCTGCTGTCAAAATTATTAAGAAGTTTACAGCAATCGGGATAATATATAAGCAAAGTTAAAAGCCGACTTTCAGCTTTAGACTGCCTTGTTGAAATGCCCGTATCATAAGTTTTTCTTGCTTCGTTTCTTGTATAATCGTTAATAATGGTTTTATACTGCGATTTTTTTTCTCTGTTTTTCCTGAGTTTAACGATTGTTGAAAGCTGAAGCTTTAAGCTTGATTTTTCAATGGAAAGTTCATTGGAAATTCTGCTTAAATATAGGTCTTGCTCAACAGGTTGCAAAGATGCAATAACTTTTAAAGCGTCACCGACAAAATCGATTTTGCCCTGAGTAGTTGAAATATCATATTTATCTTTAATTTCAAGAAGTGCAAATTCAGTATCATTAGTCGCACCCTCAAGCATACCTTTAAACTTATCTCTGCCGAGTTTTTTAATTATTTCGTCCGGGTCTTTACCGCCGACAAATTTTGGCACTTTTATTTTAACATCTGTAGTTTTAAATAAATTCATCGCTTTATGCACGGCTTTTTGACCGGCTTCGTCGGCGTCGTATGCTAAAATAACTTCGTTTGCATACCTGCTTATAAGCCTTACTTGCTCGCTCGTCAAAGCAGTACCGCAACCCGCAACAGCATTTGTAAACCCTGCCTGGTGCATTGAAATAACATCCATATACCCCTCGCAGAGAATTAATGTATCCTTGCCGCTGTCCTTAGCTAAATTAAGTGCAAAAAGTTCATTTGTTTTTTTATATACAAGCGTATCGGAAGTATTAACATACTTAGGTTTACTGTCATCAAGAACTCGACCGCCGAATGCAATAACATTGCCCCTAACATCAATAATCGGGGTAATAACACGATTTTTAAATGTGTCATAATAATTATTGTTTCTGCCAACTTTAACAACACCTGCGTCAACCATTTCACCGATACCGTAACCGAGCGATTTCAAGTGTTTAAGAAGTGAGTCCCAACTGTCGGGAGCGTAACCCAAACCGAATTTGGTCATAGTCTTTTTAGTCAAACCACGGTTTAAAAAATATTCTAAACCGACCCTACCTTGTTCGCTCATCATATAAGAATGAAAAAATTTTGCCGATTCCCTGTTAATCTCCAAAATTCGTCTTCTCTTTTTTGATATACTGTCATCAAAACCATCTTGCGGCATTTGCATACCGGCACGCTGCGCTAAAAGCTTAACAGCATCAATATAATCAAGATTTTCAATTTTTCTTATAAAGCCTATTGCGTCACCGCCTGCGCCGCAACCAAAGCAGTAAAATGACTGAGTGTCATTATAAACAGTAAACGAAGGCGTTTTTTCATTATGAAACGGACAAAGACCGACGGAGGTATTACCTCTCTTTTTAAGCGTAACATAAGTTGAAATAATATCTTCAATATCGGTTTTAAACTTCAATTCCTGCAAAAAATTTTCATTAAGTGCCATATTATTTCAACTCCTTTACTTAAAATCAATCGTACCAAAACATCGGCACAAAAAGTTTATTAAACACTTTGAGCGCATATGTATCACTCATACCTGCAACATAGTCGCAAACAGCTCTTTCATCGCCGTCTTCATTTGCAATGATAATATATTCTTCAGGCATTTCATCAATATGTTTAATATAATAGTTATAAATATTGATAAGCATATCAACAGCCTTTTTTTCCTCGCTCTTACAAACGGGATTAGTATAAACAGCGGTAAACATAAAATCATGCAAGTCCATAAAACCGACATAACAGTCTTCGCTCATTCTGATTTTTTCGTCACTGTTTTTAATAACATCAATAACCATATTGTTGATTCTTTCACTCTTAGTCATACCGAGTTGCATTCTTAAACTGAGAGGTATATCTTCCTCTACAAGTACACCCGCCCTTTGAGCGTCATCAATATCATGGTTAATATAAGCAATTTTATCGGCAATACGAATTATTTGCCCTTCAAGAGTATACGCTTCTTCACCCTTAGTATGGCAAAGGATACCGTTTTTAACTTCATCTGTAAGATTTAAACCCTTGCCGCCTTTTTCTATTTTTTCAACAACTCTTACGCTTTGCTCATAATGTCTAAAACCGTTTTCACAAAGCTGATTAAGCGCACGCTCTCCTGCATGGCCGAAAGGAGTATGACCCAAATCGTGGCCGAGAGCCACCGCTTCAGTCAAATCTTCATTAAGACAAAGTGCTCGTGCGATTGTCCTGGCAATCTGTGCGACTTCAAGAGTGTGGGTAAGTCTTGTGCGATAATGGTCGCCGCTCGGAGCTAAAAACACTTGAGTTTTATGCTTGAGCCTCCTAAATGCCTGGCAATGAATAATTCTGTCACGGTCACGCTGAAAACAAGTCCTTACATTGCACTCGGGTTCAGGTCTTACCCTACCACGGGAATTGATTGCTAAGCAAGCTTTATCACAAAGAATCTTTTTTTCGTTTTCTTGCGCCAAAATACGAATTGAATCGTCCAAAAATCTCACCCTTCCAATATAATATACTAAATTATACATTAAAAACCTTTTTAATTTGATAACAAATTTTAAACATTGACTAAAAAGAGAAAAAAATATATTATATTAACAGGTGATATGATGATATATATTATAATTTTTGCAATAATAGTCTTGTTTTTAGCATTTTGTTATTACGAAAACAACAAAATAGATTTAACAAAATACGAAATAAAAAGTGAAGATGCCAAAAGTAATTTTAAAATTGTGCATCTTTCCGACTTTCATTCAAAGCCGTTTAAAACAGTATTAACTAAAACCAAAGAGCAAAAGCCTGACATTATTTGCATTACAGGTGATTACATTAACGACAAGTGCAAAAATAAAGAAAAAATGCTTGAATACGGCAAAGAGCTTGTAAAAATTGCACCTGTTTATTACATAACCGGTAATCATGAAAGACGGCTTGATAATTTCAACGAACTTATGCTTGAACTTAATAATATCGGTTTCAATGTCCTTTTAAACGGATATGCGCAAAATGAATTTTGCACAATACTCGGGCTTGACGAAAACCAAGCTGATTTTTCCGACTATAAAGCAAGGAAAAACGGCACATTTGTTTATAAAGATATGAGTTCATACTTTGACAAATTAGCGCAATATGACGGTTTTAAACTTGTATTAAGTCATTTTCCGGAAAATTTTAAAGGTATTAAAGAACTTAATTATTCAAAATATGATTTTGATTTGCAACTGTCCGGTCACGCACACGGCGGACAATGGATAATGCCGTTTGTAGGTCCGCTTTTCTCACCCGGTCAAGGTATATTGCCGAAATATGCACGGGGTACATTCGGTGAAAGACCTAAACTGATAATAAGCCGTGGACTTGGTAATTCGGAATTTCCGCTGAGACTTTTTAACCACCCGGAGATAATAGTAATAAATATAAAAAAGAATAAATAAAATTTGAGAGAACACAGAATAATCTATGTTCTCTTTTTATATAACGACAAAAAAACAAGGCAATGCTGTGGGAACATTGCCTTGCTACAATCGTGGATGGAGTATTTTTAAAAGCAGACAGAGAAATGAAAAAAGTATTTTATGAATTGAATGAGGAGAAACTCTGACTCCTAAAACTGCTTTCCACTAATCATTAACTTATGTTTTCTTTTATCCATTGTGATAATAATACAAAGCATACTTGAATTAAGAATGAAAAAATATGAACATTTTGTTAACATTCGTTTGTTAGCAAAACAAACTTTTATAACTTTTTCATAAGTTCATCGTGCATTTTTGGTTGATTATCACGAACTTTTTTGGCAGGAATGAAAGCAAAAAACATAATTACTGCCGCACCGAGGAATAGTTCCATTGGATATACTATATTGTTTGAATCTTTTACGCCTTTGTTAGCAACATTAATAATAACTTGAGCGACTACCGGACCTATAATCATCGGAACGAGCACATACATTACCATTCTGCAGCCTTGGAAAAGTCCCTCTTTGCCTTTTGGTATATAGTCACGATAAGAAGCCGTAAACAAACCTGCCATTACAAGACTTACACCTATTACAAGTATACCACCGATAATCAAAATTATAAGTTCTGCCGTTTCGTTTTTATCAACAAAGAATTTTGCAAACCAAATAACAATGCAGCCTACTATACCTGCAATAATTGTAGGATAGTAAAAATGTTTTTTCCCTTTTTTATCCATTGCAGATGATACTAAAACAGAACCGACTGCGGCTGCGACCATTATAATGCCGACAGGAATGATATAATTCTTAATTTTGAGCGTTCCCTCAACAATATTGAAAAGATAGTTTACATAAACCTGATAAGCAATAGCCGATACCATATTACCCGCCAAGCAAACATAAAGCATTTTATTTTCCTTTATAACATTCGGTTGAAGCGAATATGTAAAATCAGACCAAAATGTGTTATTTTTATTAGGCACTATTCCCTCTTTATCTTTCATAATAAACAATCCGAGCAGACCGCCGACAGTTGGGATAACACCCAAAATAAGGAAAAACTTTTTCCAATCATCTGTTGTTGCACTTTCATTTGTAAGTGAGTCAAAACCGCCGAAAACAACCGCAAGAGCAACAAGTGGCATTATAGCCAAAACAGTATCCACTCTCGCTCTGTTTGCCGTATTTGATATATCTGTTATCCAAGTATTAAACGAGGCATCGTTACTGATTGAACCGATTATTGACATAACACAGTCCATTACCACAACAAGAATAACCATAGGAAGAACTTTATCTTCGCCCGGCTTCATCGGAACAAGCGCAAACATCATAATTGTAAAGCCCCAAACAACATAACCCCAACATATAAAAAGCTTTCGTTTGCCGGCTCTGTCGCACAGCGCACCGCCGATAAGCGTTGACAAAGTAGCGAATACCGCCGAAAAAGCAACCATAAGAGTTGTTGCATATGGTGCTCTCGTAATTTCATTTTGCATAAAGCGGGAAAAATACATATTCTCAACCACCCATGCAATTTGACCGATTAAGCCAAACATAATAACAGTCGACCAAACTTTAGCCCCGAGTGCACCGGTTTTATTATTACTGCTCATATAAAATCCCCCTTAAAAAGCAATAATTATCCAAATTTATTGTATCACAAAAATTTAATCATTACAACAAAAAATACCGAGGAAAAGCCTCGGTATCATTAATTAATTGTTGATTTTATTTATCTGCCCTTTGCAAACGAACGAACTTTAAACTCAGCGCCCGTTGACTCACAAACTTTTCTTGACTTTTCAATGTCTTCTTGTGAAATAACATCAACTACAGTCATTCTTACTTTCGGGCAATCGGCAACACATTCCTTAGTAAATTTAAGCATTGCTTCAAAAGCCTTGCCTTTAAAACAGTTACGGGTAATTTTATCATACTTCTCGCTGTCAGGCTCGTTAAGAGAAACAGAAATATAATCAAAAACAGATGATAATTCCTTGGCAGTAGGCTTGCCGTTAATCAAGTCGGAAAGACCGTTCGTATTAAGTCTGAGATTAATATTAGGATTAATCTTTTTTAAATACTTTGCCGATTTAATAAGATTGTCATAAGCATTTGTAGGTTCACCGTAGCCGCAGAAAACAGCTTTATCAACACCGTGAAAATCATAATCGTCAATAGCCTTTTTAATTTCTTCAAAAGTAGGCTCTTTATCAAACCAAAGTTCTTTAGCGTCGCCGTAAGCGTCACTCTTGGAACGAATACAAAAAGCGCAGTTACAAGGGCATTTATTTGTTATATTAAGATAAACGCAACCATCTAATGTATATACTATATCTGCCATAATATCACTTTCTTACTTCATACTATTAATAAATAATTTCTTTTTAAGTTTTGCGGCATCAAAAGCGGCACCGATAATAATAAATATAATTGCGCTGCCTACCGCCTGAACGACATTCATAGGTATATCGGCAACAGCATAAGCTTTGTTAATGATGCAATCACCGACAAAATAGCCAAGTACCGTAATTATGCCACTTGGTATTGTAAGACAAATAGTAAGCGGTGTCAATATTTTTTCACTCTTTTTATTTACAAGAACAAATGGAAGTGCAATAAGAACTTTAACTATAGCGCTTACAGGTGCATAAACGGCATAAACCGACGACAAATCAGCTATTGCAGCACCTATAGCCGAAGCCAAAAGTGCCCAAGGACCGCCGAGAGTTGACGCAACCAGATAAATCATAGCATCGCCGAAATGTAGATAGCCCATACCGCCCGGTACAGGAATTTGAATAAATCTTGTAAGCACAAAAACCATTGCCGCAAATACTGCCGCATAGACCATTTTTAAAACTTTTTTATTCATAAGAAATCAACTCCTTTAGATTTTTTTCAAAAGCGATACCGTCGTTGCCGTCTGTAACTTCAGTCACTTTAATTGTATTTGTAATAAATTCACCTGCTTTTTCACAAGCTTCAACAAGACTTTTTCCGTTAAGAAGCGAACCGGTCAAAACGGATGCAAACACATCACCGGTACCGCTGTAATATCCGCCGACTTTTTTAAAGGTAGCTTTATCAAACTTTCCGTTATCAAAAATTATATTTGAAATAAAGTCATTTTCTTTATAGCCCGTAACAACTATTCTTTTAATTCCTTTATCAAAAAGTTTTAAACAGCTTTCCTTAATATTTCCATAATCATTAATAAACTCATCATCAAACACTCTGCAGTCATCTTTATTAGCAAGAATAGCAAGTTCAGTAGTGTTAGGTGTAATAACATCGGCTTTAAAGCAAAACTTTCTTATTACATCGCACATTGACATATCATATCCGCCGTAAAGTGCACCGTTATCTGCCATAACCGGGTCGGCAACAACAAGTGTATTTTCACCCTTAAATTCATCTATAAATTTGCTGATTATTTCAAGTTGCATTTTATCTGTAACAAAGCCTGTTAATATGCCGTCAAAGGAAGCACCGAGCTTTTTCCACTCATCAATAAACGGAAGCATTGTGTCGGTAAGCGATAAAGATTTAAAGCTTTCATAAGCAGTTTGATTTGAAAGAACTGCAGTTAAAAGCGGATGAACTTCTACACCCATTGCCGACATAAGCGGAATCGAAGCAGTAAGCGAACATTTACCGAAACCTGATAAATCGTTAATAACAGCACATTTTTTCATATTATCACCTAACATCTTGATTATCACAATGTAATATTATATAATAAAACTGTAGTTAATTAAAGATACAGTTTCAACAGATTTTGGGTATACAGATATGAAAAAATACAGCAAACTATATAATGATATAAAAAGGCAAATTGAAACAGGTCAGCTCTCACACGGCGATAAAATTCCGTCAGTCAGGGGTGCCTCGCACATTTACAATGTATCAACAACAACGGTACAAAATGCTTATTTTGAACTTTGCGCAGACGGTTATATTATTTCTAAAGAAAAAAGCGGATACTTTGTTTCGATAATCAATAAAAATAATAGTGACAAAAATCACGAAGAAAAAAGTATAAAATATATCTATAATTTGTGCGGCGAATCAGCCGACCCTGAAAGCTTTGATATATCGCTTTGGCAAAGGTACATAAAAAACGCCCTAAGGCAAAAAGAAAGGCTTTTAACCTACAGTCAACCGCAAGGCGAATACGATTTAAGATGTGCCATTGCAAAATACATAAGAGAAAAAAGAAATGTAACCGCATCACCGGACAGAATAGTAATAGGAGCCGGTGTGGGCGTTTTGCTTACAATTCTTGCTTCTCTTTTTGATAACAGCAAAACGGTATCTTTTCCAAACAGCAGTTTTACTCAGGGTATAGGAATTTTTGAAGATTACGGCTACGATGTTCATACAAGATATAAAGACGCAGATATTATTTATGTTTCACCTTCGCATATGACACGCTGGGGCGATGTTATGAAAAATAAAAGAAGACTGGAACTTGTTGAATATTCATTTGCTCACAACTCGATTGTTATTGAGGACGACTATGAAAACGATTTTATGTATAATGTTAAGCCTACACCGGCTCTATTTACTTTAGGTCACGGAAATGTAATATACCTCGGTTCGTTTTCGGCAATGCTTTTGCCCGGCATAAGAATAAGTTTTATGGTACTTAACGAGGAACTTGCCGGACTTTACAAAGAAAACATTCATAAATTTGCTCAAACGGCAAGTAAAACAGAGCAAATAGCGCTATGTCAATACATCCGTGACGGTCATATAAATTCGCAAACAAGAAAAATAAGAAGGCTTTATTCAAGCAAAACAAAGGAATTTTATCTCATTTTAAAAGAAGAATTTCCGTCTGCTTCAATCTCAATCGGTGAAAATACGCTTCAAATTATTATGGAAATCGAATTTAACAAAAGCCTTGACTTATTTGAGCAAAACGGAATTTCTGTGTTTATTGAAAAATATGAAAACGGTAAGATAACACTCGTTCTTTCCCCATCCGGCATACCGCAAAGTAAGCTTAAAGAATGTGCAAAGAGTCTAAAATATATAATAGAATAGTTGTCAAACAATTTTAGAACACTTGTTTCATTAGTACCATTATAGGTACTCTGCTTTTATCTCCTATTGAATATAAATTTGTTTTTGTTAAAATGAGTTTGTAATCAAACGAAGGAGGTTTTTCATAATGAAAAATTCAATTAAAAAATTACTCAAAGGTTTATTTATCACTACAGTTACTCTTTTTGCAGGCTTCGGCATTACTGCTTTAACATTCAATCTTTTCAAAACACTCACATCAAATGAAATGAAGATATTTTTTGCGCTTGATGTTGCAATTTTGTTAGCAGTCGGCACTGTATTTTTTCTTATTGAAGATAAAAACAAAAAGAAGAAAAAGCAACAGCAGGAATTTGAGAAAAGACATTTAGAAAGAGTAGAAAAATCATTTAGAAGCTTTAGCGGTATTGATATGGTTAAAATTGCCGCAAATTCAAATGATTATGCCGCATAATATTGAAAAAATCTAATAATATGATAAAATGCACTTAAAGGCAAAACTTTGAGTGCATTATTTTTTTGGAGAAAACTATGGATAAAAAACAATTCAACAATTTTATTAATAATAAAAGAAGCAAGATTGACGATGAATTTTGGAATAAATATATTGAGCTTGTAAGAAATGAAATGATACCGTATCAACTTAAAGCGCTCAATGACAAAATTGACGGTGCGCCTAAGAGCTACTGCCTTGAAAATTTTAAAAAAGCAAGTGAAGTTGTAAAAAAAATCAAATCAAATGAAAAAGTAAATATATATCCTGTTGATAAATGGGAATATAAAGAAAATGAATGCGACAAAAATTCGTTTTTAGGCTGGTGTTTTCAAGACAGTGATGTTTACAAGTGGATAGAAGCTGTTGCTTATTCCTTTCAAACACGCCGGATGAAAAACTTGAAAGCAAATGTGACGAAATCATTGATTTAATATGCTCGGCTCAACTTGACAGTGGCTATCTCGACACCCTTTATATTATTAACGACCCGTCAAAAATTTTCACTAATTTAAAAGACAGGCACGAGCTTTACTGCTTCGGTCATCTTACTGAAGCAGCAGTGGCATACTTTAACACCACCGGCAAGGATAAACTGTTAAACGCTGCCGTTAAATTTGCAGATTTAATTTGCAATACATTTAACCAAAGCGGCAAAAAAGGATATCCCGGTCACGAAATTGCGGAACTTGCAATGGTTAAATTATATAAAACTGCAAATAATAAAAAATATCTTGACTGTGCTGAATTTTTTATAAAGCAGCGAGGTACAAAACCGTATTATTTTGACATTGAGAGAAATTACAATAGAACCGATAACAGTTTAGATTATGAATATAACCAAGCACATTTACCTGTTTTTGAGCAAAAAGAAGCAGTCGGTCACGCAGTAAGAGGGGTATATTTATATTCAGGTATGGCAGATGTTGCAAAAGAAAAAGGCAACGAGAAGTTATACACTGCCTGCGAAAACATTTGGAATAATATTGAGCAAAAGAAAATGTATATTACCGGTGGCATAGGTTCAACATCAATCGGAGAAGCTTTCAGTTACAATTATGATTTGCCAAATGACTTAGCATATAACGAAACCTGTGCGTCTATCGGACTGATGTTTTTTGCCAAAAGAATGCTTCAAATTAAGCCTAAAAGCAATTATGCAGATGTTATGGAACGAGCGTTATATAACACTGTTTTGAGTGGTATGAGTGAGGACGGAAAATCATTCTTTTATGTTAACCCACTCGAGGTATTGCCAAAAGCTTCAAATAAAGACGAAAGAAAAAAGCATATTAAACCGACAAGGCAAAAATGGTTTGGCTGTGCTTGTTGCCCGCCGAATTTAGCAAGGCTTATTTCTTCGCTTAACGAGTACTGCTACAGTGAAAATAAAGAAAATATATTTGTTCATTTATTTATAAGCGGAAAGATAACTACAGACAAAGCCGATATCACCATTAAATCAGACTATATTAACAGCGGCAAAGTAAGTTTAGACATAAAAGCTAAAAAGTCTTTTACTTTAGCCGTAAGGATACCGGGTTGGTGCAATAATTACATTATTGACAAAAGTTATAATGTCATTGACGGTTATGCTTACATTGAAATAATTAATGATACAAGTTTAAATATTGATTTTGACATTAAGCCTAAATTAATAGCTTGCTCGAACGAAGTAAGAGATAATATAGGCAAAGTTGCCGTAATGCGTGGACCGGTAGTATACTGCTTGGAAGAAATTGACAACGGTATAAATTTGCAAATGTTATCAATCAGCGCAAAAACTAATTTTATCGTAAACAAAGATTTAACAATCACGGCAGACGGCTTTAGAGAAAAAGAAGATACATCGCTTTATTTTGAATATAAAGAAAAAGAATATAAAAAATGCCAACTTCATCTCATCCCCTACCACACTTGGGCTAACAGAGGTGAAAACGAGATGTGCGTTTATTTAAGAGTTAAAGAGTGAAAAAATGAAAAGAAAGAAATATAAAGATAAATATGACAAACTTGCAAATGCACCTGTTAAAGGCTTAATTTCTTCGCTTGCAATACCCACGATTCTTTCAATGCTTGTATCGGCAATTTACAATATGGCTGACAGCTTTTTTGTAGGCAAAATCAATACGCAAAGCGTTGCTTCGGTAGGAATAGTATTTTCAATAATGACGCTTCTTCAGGCTATCGGCTTTTTCCTCGGAAACGGCAGTGGAATTATGGTAAGTACACTTCTCGGTGAAAAGAAGAAAGATGATGCGCAAATTTATGCCAATGTTGCTTTTTTCACTGTCATATTTGTCGGAATAATTTTAGCAGTCATCGGTTTATTTTTTTCAAACAACATTGCGCTTTTACTTGGTGCAACCAAAACCACTATTGAATATGCATCAACTTATTTAAAATATATTTTGCTCGGCTCACCTTTTATTCTCGGCTCATTTGTGCTTAACAATCAGCTCAGATATCAAGGCAGTGCACTTTATTCAATGATAGGCATACTTACAGGCAGTATAATAAACATTGCACTTGACCCGCTTTTTATTTTTACATTTAAACTTGAAGTGGCAGGTGCGGCGCTTGCAACCGTAATAGGTCAAATAGTCAGCTTTTTTATACTTTATTTCGGCACATTTAAGAATGATAATATCAGACTGAGTATCAAGCGTTTTAAACCAACGGCTAAAGTATATTTAACCATATTTAAAAACGGTTTACCGTCACTTGCAAGGCAAGGAATAGGCACTGTTGCAAATATAGCTATGAACTTTGCCTGTGCTCCTTTCGGTGACGCTGTTATTGCAGGTATGAGCGTTTATAACCGAGTAATGTTCCTCGGTATGGCTGTTGTAATTGGTTACGGTCAGGGATATCAACCGGTATGCAGTTTTAATTTTGGTGCTAAGAATTACAAAAGAGTTTATGACGGTTATAAATTTTTAGCAGTCGTTACTACAATAATAATCACTGTATTTTCAATTATCGGTTTTATTTTTGCACCGCAACTTATCGCAGTTTTCAGAGATGATACAGATGTAATTACTATCGGAGCAAAAGCGTTAAGATACCAAAGTTTCGCAATGCTTGTAACCGGTTTTTGCACAGCATCAAATATGCTTATGCAGTCGCTTAGAATATCGGGCAAAGCAACAATATTAGCGCTTGCAAGGCAAGGTATATTCTATATTCCCGCAATTTTAATTTTGCCAAGAATGTTTGATATCACCGGCATTGCCCTCGCCCAACCTGTTGCCGACATTTTGTCATTTGTTCTCACAATTTTCTTAGTAGTACCGACAGTTAAAAAACTTAAAACCAAATCAAAAAGCAATACTTGACACAAAAAACTTATTATGTTAGGATAAATTAATAATTACTGAAAGGATTACGCTATGTTTACAAAGAATTTAGAACTCAACAGAATGTATATGTCTATGCGCAGAGCGTATAGATTTAGTTTGCTGTGTTCATTTTCGGAATATCATAGTTAACAACTATCATTATTACCCCGTTGGTGAACATATCATCAACGGGGTATTTTTTATTTAGGAGAAAAGAATATGAAATTAGTATTTTTATTTGGAAACGCAGCAGTAGGAAAAATGACTGTTGGTCAAGAACTTACAAAAATTACAGATTTACGATTATTTCATAATCATATGAGTATTGAACCGGTTCTCGAAGTATTTGGTGAATTTAATGAAACTGTTATAAAAGAATTTCGTGAGTCCGTGTTTAAAGAATTTGCAAAATCAAACAAATACGGCTTGATTTTCACTTTTATGTGGGCATTTGATTGCAAAGAAGATTGGGAAAATACAGAGAATATAAAAAATATATTTAAACCATATGGCACTGATTTTTACTATGTAGAACTTGTTGCACCTCAAAAAATAAGACTTGAAAGAAATAAAACAGAAAACAGGTTGAATAATAAACCGTCAAAAAGAAATATTGAATTTTCTGACAAATTGCTTATTCACGATGACAACACACACCGTATGGTAAGCTATGAAAATGAAATAACTTTTGACAATTATATAAAAATAGATAACTCTAATCTGTCTGCAAAGGATACAGCACAAATAATTAAAAAGAAATTCAATTTATAGAAAAAAACTATGCAAATCAAATTAATGGCAGTTAATGATTATGAATAAAAGGCGAACACAGTTCGCCCCTACGAAAATCTTTTCATTCAATGTTATTTAAAATAGTAAAGCCACCGAACAATAGTTTATACAATATTCCTTAATTAATAATTGACATATATTTGTATATTTTATATAATAATTTTATTATTATATCGATATTATTGTTAATTATTGATATTAAGGAGAAGATTTATGGAAACGCATGGAATAAAAGTAAAAGATAAACTCGGTTATGCTCTCGGCGATATGGGCGGAATAATGACTTTCGGTCTTGTGTCGTCATTTCTTAATATGTTTTATACAGATGTGCTTGGAATATCTGCGGCAAAAATAACCGTATTAATGATTGTTGCAAGAATATGGGACGCAATCAATGACCCACTATGGGGCGCATTTATCGACTCGAGGAAGCCAACCAAATTTGGCAGGTTTCGACCATATATTTTTTGGGCATCCTTCCCTCTTGCTGTGGGCGCATTTTTGATGTTCTTTAAAATTCCGGGCTTATCGGATAATCAATATTTGATTTATGCTTATATTACATATATTTTCTACGGAATGATGTACACAGGCGTTAACATCCCTTACGGCTCGCTCGCTTCCGTTATTACTGACGATGAAGTTGAAAGGTCTTCCCTTTCAATGTGGAGGTCGGTCGGTGCAGGTATCGGCGGTCTTCCGGCTCAAATTTTATTACCGCTTATGGTTTACACAACAGTTGTAGGCGCTAACGGTCAGGAAGCAAAAATTCTTGACGGTAATAAGCTTTCGTTAGCTGTTGGTGCGCTTGCTGTTTTATCTGTAATTATTTTTGTTACTCATTTCAAACTTACTAAAGAGAGAATACAGTTACCTCCTACTCAAAAAACAAGCGATTACAACTTGTTTGCAACAATTAAAATAATGCTTAAAAACAAGCCATTTATTATTATTTGCATTATTTCCATGCTTCTTATCACATTTCAAATGTACACCCAAACTGTATATAACTATCTTTTCAAAAATTATTTTGAAAAGCCGGGTCTTTACAGTATTGTTACCATTTGCACCTATCTTCCTATGGCGCTGTTTTTGCCGTTTATGAATAAACTTATAAGAAAATACGGCAAAAAAGAAATTTGTGCTGTAGGCTTAGGTTTTGCAGCAGTGATTAATATTATTATGTTTCTTTTCAGGTTCACTTCACTTGCAACAAACCCTTATGCTTTTCTTATTCTTGTTTTCTTCTCAGGTGCAGGTCAAACATTCTTAGTGCTCGAAGTTTGGGCGCTCGTTATGGATGTAACAGATTATCAAGAACTATTATCAGGCAGAAGAGAAGAAGGCACTGCATACAGCGTATATTCATTTGTAAGAAAACTCGGTCATACAGTAGCAGGTGCAGGCGCTTCGGGTATGCTTGGCTTAATTGGCTATAAGGGTACGCAAGCAGTACAGTCACCGGAAGTATTATCTAAACTATATGACGCTTCAACTATCGTTCCTGCAATTATTTTAACACTTATGTTCGTTCTTATGGCGTTCTGCTATAAGCTTACAAAAGATGAAGTTAAAAAGCTCCACGAAAAATTATATGGCAATAATGATTAATATCATACTGAAAAATCAGTGTCCAATATTCAGTGCACTCGCAAAATCACTTTGATATAATCTTAATTGAGGTGATAAATATGAATATACTAAATGAACTTAACGAGGCGTGCAACTATATTGAAGAAAACATTTGTAGCGACATAGACATCAATACTCTTGCACTAATAACAAATCAAAGCGCCGGCAACTTTAATCGTTTCTTTACATCTATGCTTAATATGACAGCTAAAGAATACATTAGAAAAAGGCGTCTTTCACTTGCAGTTTACGACTTGCAAAACAGCGATGAGAGTATAACGGATATTGCTTTTAAATATGGCTTTAACAGTTACGATTCATTTTGCAAAGCTTTTACTTCTCAGCACAATGTTTCACCAACACAAGCAAAAAGCAAAAACTGCCGGGTTAATCTGTTCCCGCCTGCAAGGTTTGAAATCAATGTAAAAGGTGCTCAAAAAATCAATTTTAAAATCGAAGAAATTGAAGAATTTGAAGTATATGGGTTAACTGAAAACTTCAACTGCCAAGCCTGTAACAGATTTGAACAGGAAAATACTATGTGGTCACTTGACAATAAACATTGTCCTGAAAAGATTTGCAACGGCTATGACGGAATTTGGTACGGCATTTTTGACAACGGTAAATATTCCATTGCAAGAAAAAAAGAAGATACCGATTTTGATAACCTTAAAACGCTTAAAATAAAAGGCGGTAAATATGCAGTTTTCACTACTGACAAAGGCGGATATGCAGGAATTGAACTCCCAAAAATTCACGATTTGATTTTTAACTCTTGGCTGCCTTCTTCAAATTATAATATAAAAAAAGAATATATTATTGAAGTATTTCATCTTGAAACTGATAGAGAACTTAGAAGAAAAAACAGATATTATGAGATTTATGTTCCGTTAATTGAAAAAAATGAAATTAAATTTGACGAAAACAGGTTAAAAATTCGCAATGCAAAAGTTAAAGATTACAGAGATATTTGCAAAATAAGTTGTGACGACTTAGGTTATAACTGCGATGAGAAGTTAGTTAAGCAAAGGCTTGAAGAACTTAACGACAAAAACGAGCGAGTTTTTGTTGCTGATTACGACGGTATAATTGTCGGGTATTTACACGCAGAGGTTTACAAACCGCTATATTTTGAATCGCTCATTAACTTTTTAGGCTTAGCTGTTTCAAAAGAATACAGAAATCATAAAATAGGCACAAAGCTTATTAATGAGGTTGAAGATTGGGCAAAGTCAATAGGCATTACAAAAATCAGAGTTAATTCAGGATATTCAAGAAAAGATGCACACGAGTTTTACCGAAAACTCGGATACACCAACGAAAAAGAGCAAATAAGATTTTTAAAAGAATTATAAAAGTAAAAGCACATCAACGGCTAAAAGCTATTGATGTGCTTTTTTCTTATTTAACTTTTACTTTTTTTACATTTGACCACTTGCCGTAATACTTAGTTCCGTTTGAATGAGTTTTATATGCTCTTACACGAACATAATAAGTCTTTTTACTTTGAGAAGTAGAAATGGTTACATTTGTTTTCTTGGTTGTTTTAGTCAAAAAATTCTTTTTAAAGTTCTTACTTGTTGACCATTGGTATTGATAGCCGGTACCGGTTGTCTTTTTCCATTTGAATGTTATCTTCTTTTTCTTATTACTTTTAGCAAGTTTGGTTTGAACCTTTCTTGGGTTAGTTACAACCTTACAAGGCTCACTTTTTGAGCCTTCTTCACCGTTAGCAACAGCAGTAACTTTAAATCTGAAATATGTGCCTTCAGGAAGTTTGGAAATTTTTATATTATTAACATTTCCATCAGTTGAAGCAATATGGATATAAGAATTGGAATTTGAATCGTACTTATAAATATTATAATAATCAACACCGTCTTGTTTTTTCCATGTAAAAGTAATGGTCGTATTTGTCTTTGATTTAACCTTTAGATTTGTAACTTTTGCTGCAGAAACCGGTGAAACAGTTGTTGTAACAGTCGTCGGCTGAGTTGTAGGTTGAGTTGTTGAAGTATCAGGCTGAGTAGCAGGAACTGTTGTATCAGGCTGAGGTTCAGGCTGTGGCGGAGTAACTACAGGTACAGGAGCAGGTGCAGGCGTCGCACCTTGATACCAAACATTCATATCAACTTTAGTGCTTATACCTGAAACCTTACCGCTTGAGGTAAACTGCCAATACTCATAATCACCTGCATAACCGGTAACAGTATTATAATGAGCAAGCCAAATTTTAGCATACGGTGCAATTTGCGAAGCGCTGACACTCTTTTCAAGGAATGTTTTGTTAGCATAAAGACAAGGAGTGTATCCTCTTTGAGATATTGTTGAAACAAATGAAAGCACATTAGCGGTCATTTGGTCTTTTGAAAGCTTAGCACTGTCAAGTCTTCCGTTGTCACCTACACCGGCAAACTCATAATCGTCAACAACAGGCATTGTAATATTGTACTTTGGCGAACCGTCAGGGTTAGAAATTGCACTTAAAAGCATATTAGCTTCCTGAGCTGCTTCATCCTCATTAAGAGCCTGAGAATACCAATATACACCAACCTGAAGACCTGCGGCCAAAGCATCGTTGATATAAGTGTCATAGTATTTATCATAATTAAGCGAAAACTTCTTTTTTGTATAACCGGTATAACCTACTCTTACATAAACAAAATCGATACCGTTAGCTTTAACTGCGTTAAAATCGATAGTTTTATTATGTTCCGATACATCTATGCCCATAACTTTATTAAAAGTGTCAAACTTAGTGTTATGAGTATAAGTATGATATTCATCGTCACTTTGAAGTATTGACGACTGAGTTGATGCAAGTGCCACCGTACTTGAAGTAAAAATCATAAGTACAGCAAGTAAAGCACTAAAATATTTAATAAATTTCTTCATAACTTTCCTTTCTTTTATTTCCAAAGTTCTCTATAAATATTAAGCAAATCATCTTTGCCTATTTCCTTAATAGTGTTTGACGGTGAACCGGAAGCCATAGCATCTTCTGCCATTTTGTCCATATTTGCAAAAAATTCATCCCTATTGATTCCGTATTTCTCAAGAGTTGGAATTTCACAAATTTTGCAAAGTTCGTTACAAGCGTCAATAAATTTCTTAGCAGCTGCTTCGTCGTTATCTTCCTTAGTTGCAACACCGATTTCACGAGCCATATCCGCAAAACGACCATATGCACCATCGTAAACATATCCAAAGCAAGCTGAAAGAAGCATAGCGTTACTTATACCGTGAGGAACATGGAAAAGCGCACCGATAGGGCGGCTCATACCGTGAATTACGGTAACGGAAGCGTTATTAAATGCTACACCTGCTTCAAGAGCGGCAAGCGACATCTGTGCCCTTGCCTCAACATTGCTGCCGTCATTATAGCAAACAGGAAGATACTTAAATATCTTCTTAATAGCGGAAAGCGCAAATTCATCAGTAAGCGGTTGAGCCTTGCGTGAAGTGTACGCCTCAGAAGCGTGGCAAAGAGCGTCAAGACCGGTTGCGGCAGTTACACTCTTAGGCGCAGTAAGGGTAAAAGCAGGGTCGTCGATTGCAACATCCGGCATAAGTACCGGACCTTTAAGAAGCATTTTAATATCTTTTTCTGTATTGGTAATAATAGTAAACTGCGTTGCTTCAGAACCGGTACCAGAAGTAGTAGGAATAGCAACCATTGGAGGGGTAGGAGCAGTAATAACCTTGCCCATATAGTCGTCTATAGAGCCGCCGCTTGTTGATACTGCGGCAATAGCTTTCATTGAGTCAATAGGAGAACCGCCGCCGACAGCAATAAGAAAATCGCAACCTTGGTCTTTATAAACATCAAGACCCGATTCAATCATTTTATCAGTAGGCTCACCTGTAATGTTAGAATAAATAGCATAATGCACGCCCTTTTCGTCAAGAAGGTCGGTAACCATTTGAGCAGTACCGAGTTTCATCATCATAGGGTCGGTAACAACAAGCGCTTTTTTGCCGAGAGTAGCAATAACATCACTTGCGTCCTTTAATGCATTTTCACCGTAAAATACCTGCTTAGGCATAATAAATTGATTTCCCATAAATATTACCTCTTAAATAATATTAAAATTATTACATACAGTATATCACGGCAAGAAAATAAATTCAATAGACAGCCTGCTATTTTAACAATTTTTCCATTCTTTTCATAGAATAATTATATCAAAGTACCGACGAAAGGGTGAAAATATGTTATTAAGTGATATGAAGGAAAATGAAATATGCAAAGTTATTAACATCGACGAAAATTGCGAATTAAAAAAAAGGCTTTGTGAATTGGGACTTTTTTCGGGTCAAACTATCGAATGTAAAAATATCGGCTTAAACCGTTCACCTATAGCTTATCAAATATGTTCAAGCAAACTTGCGATAAGAAAAAATGACGCAAAAAGAATAGAGGTGGCAAAAATATGAAAAGCAAGAAAGTTCTTTTAATGGGAAACCCAAATGTTGGCAAAAGCACTGTTTTTAACGAAATAACAGGTATGCATCAACACACGGGAAACTGGACCGGTAAAACGGTAGACTCGGCTATAGGCAAATATTACTACAAATATAACAATTATGAGCTAATAGATTTGCCCGGTACATACAGTCTAATTGCATCAAGCAAAGAGGAGGAAGTTGCAGGAAATTATCTTTTAAACGAAAATTACGACTGTGTTGTAATAGTTATTGACGCTACACTGCTTCAAAGAAACCTTATGCTTTTTTATCAGATATTTGATATAACAAGCAAAGTCGTTGTACTTTTAAATTTATGCGATGAAGCGAAGAAAAGAAACATTGAAATAGATAAAAACATACTTCAAAATCTTCTCGGTGTTCCGGTAATTAAAGCTACAGCAAGAAGCGGAAAAGGCATTAACGAACTGCTTGAAGAAATACATTTGGTTGTAACAAACGAAGAAGATTACTACACCAAAAGAAATGTAGACATAGACAAAATAGATACCGACAACATACTTGAAAAAGCACAATTTGTATCAAGTAAAGCAATAAAAACTATTCCGTCTAAAAAAGAGAAAAGAGATGAAATACTTGATAAAATTTTGCTCGGTAAATACACAAGCATACCAATTATGCTTTTAATATTCGGTTTAATACTGTTTATAACAATTAAGCTGTCAAATTATCCGAGTGAATTTTTATCCGATATATTCAGTAAATTTGAAGTATTCTTATCAAACAAAATGACTGATTCCGGCATTTCCCCAATATTGATTAGTTTACTTGTAGACGGGATGTTAAAAGTGCTTTTATGGGTTATTGCGGTAATGCTTCCGCCGATTGTCATATTCTTCCCTCTTTTTTCACTTCTTGAAGATTTCGGCATACTTCCGAGATTTGCATTTAATCTCGACTCACCTTTTGAAAAATGCAATGCCTGCGGCAAACAAGCTCTGACAACTTGTATGGGACTTGGTTGCAATGTAATAGGCGTTACCGGAGCACGAATTATTGATTCAAAAAGAGAAAGAAACATTGCCATAATTACTAATTCATTAACGCCTTGCAACGGTCGGTTTCCGTTTTTGATAGCCGTTATATCAATATTCTTAGCTAAAAATTCAATCACAGCAAGCCTGATACTTTTATCTTTCATTGTTTTTTCGGTAATAGTTACTATGATATGCTCAAAAATACTGAGTAAAACCGCACTGATAGGCAAAAGCGGTTCGCTTATTTTTGAACTTCCAAAATACAGAGTGCCCGATTTTAAAAATGTTATAAAGTCAACTTTCAGAGATAAGATACTGTTTGTGCTGTTTCGTGCAGTTATTGTATCTATTCCGGCAGGTTTAATAATTTGGGCACTTGCAAACATAGATGTAAACGGTATAAGTTTGCTTAATATATTATCTGTTAAACTTGACCCATTTGGAAAAATAATAGGCTTAGACGGTGTTATGCTTGTAGCGTTTATACTCGGCTTGCCCGCTAATGAAATAGTACTTCCGATAGCGCTGATGGCATATCTGTCTACAAATGTTATGAAAGATTATTCGTCGATAGAAAACTTGAGTACAATACTTATTTCAAACGGTTGGACAATTAAAACAGCTATATGTGCCTGCATTTTCAGTATGTTTCATTTTCCTTGCGCAACCACGCTTTTAACAATAGGCAAAGAAACAAAAAGCATTAAGTACACATTGCTTTCAATAATCACGCCGCTTTTAAGCGGAATAATAATTTGCACGGTAATTAATGCTTTGTTTAGTATATTCAGTTAGTTGATAAATTCTTTCACTTCGAGCACTGCGTCATTATCAGGGTATCCGTCGTCATAAAGCACACCTTTTATAACATCATCAATTTCACTACCCTTAAATATTTTGTGTGCAATAGGCGCAAGCCTTTGATATATAGCCATAAAAGAATCATATTCTGCAGTACCGGGAGCGTATAATTCTTGACCGGAATAGATATTACGAACGAGCGTAATTATGAAATCGGCAAGTTTAACATTATACATTCTCGGTGCTATTTTGCTTTTACATCCAAGAACAATACCGGCTTTTTTAAATGTAAGAGTATCGAGAAGCTTACCGAGAATATGAATAGGCAGCTTAATTTTTTCCGACTGTTCTTTATGAAGACTGAAACATTCTGCTACTTCAACAAATCTGTCAATATCATTAGCGGCTGAATCAACAATATCTTTAAGCATAAAATCAAAATGGTCACGACTGTAAGCAAGATATGATTTGCTGCCAAAATCATATTTAATGTTTTGCGGATGGAGTGTTTTTACAATGATTTCTTTATCGGTAAGTTCCATTTTTCTGATAGGACTTGGATAACCGATTAAAGAAGCGGTATTAATATCATAAACTCTGTTACCCTTTTCGGTATCAAAGTAGTTTATATTTTGCATATGAGTGTGACCGGTAAATACGAACTGAATACCGTTATCGGCAAAAAGTTTTGCAATCTTTTCATTATCACCGAGCATTTGATTTTTGCAATAAAATTCATAAATCGGGCTTGGAGCAAGAAGCGGATGGTGAGTAATTGCCATCATCTTTTGACCTGCTTTGCGACAATCATCTATCTGTGCCTTTATCCAGTTGAGTTGGTCATCAAAATATCCGTGAAAACCGTCTTCCCAGCCAATGCCGTCATCATTGAGTGCAAGAAGCCTTGTATTATCGTCAAGCTGAGAAACATAAGAAAAAGTTTCAGGGTGCTTAGCTATAGCTTCATTATAGCCAAAATCGCCGTAAATCTCTTCAAGTTCTTCCCTACTGCAACCGTCAACAATATACTCGCCTTTTTCCTTGCTGTAACCCTTCGGTTCAGGGTGCAAATCGTGAGTACCTGTAATTATGTACACCTTTTTACCGGCGTCGGTCAATTTGCGAAGCTTCTTTGCAAGCGACAAGTGCCCTACTCTTTCACCGTCGCAAACATTGTCACCGGTGATAAGAATAATGTTAATTTCGTTATCGCTAAGGAGCATTTCTATGGTAGCGTCAAGTATTGCTTCACTTTCGGCAATACACTTTTGGTCATAAGTCGAACGGTATATCCATTCTTTACCGTCAGCTTTCAACTCTCTTGCCGGATAATAATGCAAATCGGTTATTTGATAAAATTTCATTTATTACAACCCCGATGAAAAATTTTTCATTTTCAATATAACACATTATCATTTAGTTTACAACAAAAGCATAATAATTTTACTTACTGAATTTTACAGACTTTTTATACACAAAATATGAAATGACAGCAGTAATAAGTTCTGCAACCCAAAATGCGTGCCACACGCCTACAGCGCCGAAAATACGACTCAAGATAAATGCAGCAGGAATGATTACGATAATATATCTGCAAAGAGAAATAATAAGTGACGCAACGCCTTTGCTAAGTCCTTCCAATGCACCGCAGGAAGTGACAGACACGCTTGATACGATAAAGCCTGCACTTATAATTCTAAGAGCCGTTGCACCGGCTTTGATAGTTTCAGGTGAGTTTGTAAAGAGTGAAATAATGTTAGTCGGAATTGCCAAACAAAGAACAGTACCCAATGCCATAATTGCCGCAATCATAATGAGCACATAATTATAAATCTGCTTTACTCTTTTATATTCACCTGCGCCGTAGTTATATGCAATAATCGGTCGCATACCCTGAACGATACCGTTAGCGGTAAGATAAAGGAAAGTTTGGAGTTTGTAGTAAACACCGAGGACAAGCACATAAACTTGTGAAAACGCAGCGAGAATCGCATTAAGAGAAGAAATAAGAAGCGACGGCAAAGCGAGGTTTAAAATTGCAGGAATACCGATTGAATAAAGCTTTGATACCATATGTTTTGTAAGCCTTATATACTTTTTATCAACCTTTACGCTTGACGGTTTTGCAATATAGTAAATTACATAAATCAAAAATGTTACGCACTGGCCAAGACCCGTAGCAAGTGCCGCACCTTTGATACCCATTTTTGGCATAAACAGCAAGCCGAAAATCATAATCGGGTCAAGGATAATATTTGTTATACATCCCACCATTAAGCCTATCATAGTTATTTTCATATTGCCTACAGCCTGGAAAAGTTTTTCAAAAAAGAGATTCAAACTATTAATAACAGTAAACAAGAATACAACATTACAATACTGTATGCCAAGTGAAATAACCGTTTCATCTTTGGTAAACGCAGTTAAGAACACACGCATAATAAGAATAGGAACAACTGTTAATACTACCCCGTGAATAAGCGACAAAACAAGACCCTGAGTAGCGGCAGAATCGGCTTTTTCTGCATCTTTTGCACCCAGTTGAAAAGCAATTACTGCATTAATACCGACTCCAAAACCGATAGCAACTGCATTAATAAAATTTTGAACTGGAAATATAAGCGACAAGGCTGTCATTGCGTCTTCACTGATTTTGGCTACAAAGAAGCTGTCAACAATATTATAAAGCGAGTTTACGCACATTGAAATAACCATAGGAAGTGCCATTGAAATTATAAGAGGCAACACAGGTTTTTCTTTCATAAAAGTTTCGTTTTTCATAGCCGGTCTCCTTTGGGCATAAAATAAGCCACGCAACCCATTAAGAGTTGCGTGGCGAAAAGGTGATAAAATATCAGGAAAAATCCACAACTTAATTTTCGTGAAGATATTATATCATAAGTCTGAATATTGTCAATACCGTTATTTATTTTGCTTTGCGAGTTGCTGATGCGGAAGCCATTTGCCAAACTTTGTATAAAAAGCCATAAGCACAGCGCCGACGACCCACGAAATAGGATAAAGAATAAATACGCCGTCAATAGAATCATAAAACGGAAGTGCAATTTTTATCCACAAAATACGGAAAACACACATTGAAAAAAGAAGTATAAGCATAGGCGGAACGCCTTTACCTGCTCCCCTGACTGTACCTGCAAGAATATTAAGAATACCCAAAAGGAAATAGAACGGGCAGAAATACTTCATTGCAATTTGACCGTATTTTATAACATTTTCATCAGGTGTAAAAAAGCCTAATACAGTATGAGAAGCAAGAAGCAAAACAGCGCCGATAAAAATTGTATAAATTATGCCCATAATAAGCGCCGTATACATACCCTTTTTAACTCTGTCGAGTTTGTTTGCGCCGACATTTTGACCGGTAAATGTTGTAATAGCCATACTGATACTTAGAACAGGCAGAATATTGAAACCGTCGATTTTAAGATATGCCGCATAACCAGCCATAGCGGTTGCGCCGTAAGCGTTAACACTTGACTGAACAAGTACATTTGAAAAAGATATAACCATATTTTGAATTGCGGTAGGTAAACCGATTTTGATAATTTTAATTGCTATATCTTTATTGATTTTTAACTCTTTTATGTAAAGCTTATAATCAGATTTAACTCTTAAAAGATAACCGACAGCGAGTATACAGGAGAGTGCTTGGCTTATATCTGTTGCAATAGCCGCACCCATAACACCTAATTTGAACACACCGATAAGAAGAAGGTCAAGAATAATATTTGTTACTGAAGCTACGGCAAGGTAAACAAGCGGCTTTCTTGAATTACCTGCGGCATTTAAAATACCTGTTGCCATATTATATATAACATTAAAAATCAAGCCGCCGCAAAAAATTTGAAGATACAAAGAAGAATCTTTAAATACTTCTTTTGGAGTTTTCATCATTTCAAGCAAAGTAGGGCTTAAAAACACACCCAAAAGCGATAATATAATGCCTAATATTATTGCAATACACATTGAAGTATGTACAGATATTTTTATCTGTTCTTTTTTGTTAGCACCAAGATACTGCGACACAACAACACCTGCACCTACAGCTGCACCCTGAGCAAAAGCAATAATCAAATTAATGAGTGCTGTGCCGGAGCCGACTGCTGCAAGACCGTTACTGCCGACGAAATTACCGACAATGATTGAATCGGCAGTATTATACATTTGCTGAAGAAGATTACCGAGAATAAGAGGAATTGAAAATACTATTAAAAGTTTCCAAATATTGCCTTCAGTCATTAATAAAGTTGAACCGTTTGTCTTTTTACTTTTACTATGCAAAACAATCGCTTTCCTTTGATAATTTTTATTTCAACTGTATTATAGTTACCTATTTTTGCAATGTCAACAATAAAATTAAGCGATGCGAAAAAGTAGCGTTTTTTGTTTACGCATTAAAAAGAAGCTTACTAAGGGCAGATATTTTCCTCATTTTATTAGTAAATATGTAAAGTTTTTTAATAAAATATCCAATTAATTAAAAATCATTTAATTTACTTTGTAAAGAGTCTTTACCCAAAAACATAATAAGTAGTTTATCTCGTTTTAATTTTTAAAGTTTTCAAATATGTTTTGTCTTCGTCGTTTAGCCTGTAAGATTCAACGCACTTTTGAATTGTTTTATTATGTACCCAAGGTGATAAAGCATTATTTTTCAAAAGATTGAGCACTTTATCGCTGTAGTTAACATAAGCAGTTGCCAAAGTCCAAGCTATAGCCATATTTATATAGTACTCATCTCTCTTAATGCTTGACAATATATCAATTACCCTGTCAATATATTCATCAATCAAGAAGTAATCAAGCATCATAACAACCATAAAGCGAATTTCATATTCACTGCCGTTTTTATATTTAATTATAAATTTCCAAACTTCATCAAGATTTTCTTTAGCAAATTTATATGCACTTGAACAGCAGTCACAAACCGCCCAATTATCAATTAGAGGCACAAATTTTTCAAGCTCATCCAAGCGCTCATTAAAGCTGATTTTTTTATATGCAATAAGCAAACCCTTGACCATTTTTTCTTCATAGTATTGAGCTTCAAATTCTGCATCTTCTTTTGCCGCTTTTTTCGCAATTTTTTTAATAACAGGAAGCCTAACTCCGATTACTTCGTTTCTGTCATAATCGGGAATTAATTTTGAATGAAAATCGCCGTATTTTACATCTTGATTTTTAAATAATTCTTCTCTTACATTCATACAATCACCAAAAAAATTATATATCACTCAATGTATTCTTTCAAGTTATCTATCAATGATTTTTCAACAATAATTTTATTTTCTTTCACTTCACAGTTAAAATTAATTGTATCGACCTTTTTTGGGTTTCTAACTTCGATGTCAGACTCATTTATTCTTAATATGTTTGAAACTCCTCCAAGCTTATTTACACTTTCTTTAAGCTTTTTCGGAATATAGACATTTACTGATGAAGAAATTCCGACTTTTTCCCAAAAATAGCGTGTAACAAAATAACCGAGTGAAAAGAAAACAATTCCTATTGAAAAAAGGTAAACAGGTTTATTAATATATGCAAATAATTCAAAAACAGAACCGTTTAAAGTAAAGCCAATCCCAAGATTAACAATATCGGCACACAAATAGCATAATGATGACAAAACACAAACGCTCAAAAACAAATATACATTTTCAAGCAAAATAAATAATAAAATAAAACCGACATTACCGCTTAAAAGCATACAAACAAATAAAGCTGACAAAGTAATTTTTGATATTCCGTTAACTTTAGTTAAAAGAATCGAATAAACGCCCGATAAAAGAAAAAGCAAATAATAGTGACCCGAAAGAAAAGAAGACACGCTTTTTGATATAATATTGCTTTTAAATAAATTAACTGCACCCGAAATAACGGTATTACTAATCACTGCTCCTCCGCCAAAGCTTTTAAAATAGAACATATTTTGAAATTCTTTAATATCAAAAGCAGACATTAAAGTATTTATAAAGCCGAAAGCAGATGATGAAAACCCACCTTTATTTGAGATAAAAGAAGATAAAAGCATAATAAAATCAATAAAATAATCATAAATAACATTTAACAAAGCAGCAAAAATTGCAGACACGATTAAAATAAGCACCGATGACAAATAAAAATTAAACTTTTCAAAGCAAAAATAAGCAAACAAAGGAATAAGAATTGCAAAAATCAAACTTTCTTGCTCGCTGAAAATCGTATAAAAGATATACAAACAAAATGTGCAAATAAACGCTTTGATACTCTTTTTACCTTTTAAGATTGAATAGCTTAGGAAAAAGCAAAACACATAAGCAATGATATTTTTTACGGCTGATGACAAATCATCAAATCTTATCACTTGGTTTTGACTAAATTTATTTGATAAAAAATCAAAAAAATACCCTATTACGAATATGACTGAACAAATTAAGAATGATATTGAAGATGAATTTTGAACTTTATTAAAATATTTATAACTTCTCATATGGTTATTATTGCCGCAAAATGCAAAAATAAACAAATCCGCCTGAATTAACAGACGGATAAAAAATCATTATAAAGCAGAAGTTGACATTCTTAGCGAAAACGGTTCATCATTACCTATAATTATATGGTCAATAAAATTTATACCGATATCACTTAATGTAGTGCCTATTGTCATAGAAAAGTTAACATCGGCATCTGAAGGTTTGCTTGAACCTGACGGATGATTATGTGCAAAAATTACTCCCGATGCGTGGTCAATAATAGCATTTTCAAGTATTTGCCTTTGATTTGCACTTGAAGAATTTGCATTACCTGTACCGATTGTATGAGTATTAATAATTGAACCGTCGTTATTAACGGTAATCATAATAAGTTTTTCAACTTTCTCATAGCAAAGAATATTTTTGCAATAGTTAACGGCTTCGTCGCAGCAGTTTAAGTTAAGTACATTTTTATTCTTATTTTTCATAACTCTTTTATTAAGTTCAACAACCATTTTAATTCCGACTGCTGCCGCTTCACCGATACCGTTAACGGTCATAAGTTGTTGTGCGTCGGCATTGAGCACACCTTCAAGCGAGCCAAACTTATTAATAAGCGCATATGCAAGTTCTTTTACATCCTTTTGCGGAATAATTATTGACAAAAACAGCTCCAAAAGATTATGGTCAGGCATATTTTCCATACTGCCGTTAAGGTATGACTGCCTCATTCTTTGCCTGTGACCGTTTCTGCTTAAATTCGGCTTTTTGGAATTCACATTAAGTTCGTCAAAATTTCTTGCAACAAAATTAGAATCGAGAGAATTTTGATAATATTTATTAGTAAATCTGTTTTTATCTTTTGGGTCTGACATCGCTTTTCCAAAGTCGATGCCTTTAAGATAATCATTCAAAATCCATTACAACCTTTCACCAAAGTTTATCATCATAACTCGGACAATGTTTATCTTTAAGTATTGCTCTCAGTTCAACATAACAGCCGCATTTAAGGCACATTCCGGAAATGAGATTATCGCATTTTTTACACTTGTCAAGCCTTGAAGCGTAAACATCATTATTAACTTTTAAAGAATCATTTAAAGTTGAAATATATTTTTCAAGAGATTTATAAGATGCTTCTTCACCTGCTTCTAAAAGCAGACATTTTTTACATTCCGTCATACTTCTATTGTAAATTTAACAACACTGCAAGCCGGAATTTCTAATGTAAAGCCGTCTTTTAATTGCCTAAAATCAGTAAATTCCTGAATTTTAACATTATCGCAGCTATCAAAATCATTTTTATCATGAATATCACCTGTTAAAATTTCAGCCTTAACAGATTTGATTTTTGAATCGGCTATTTGACACTTAATTTTTTCACTCTTTTTATCCGATACATTTACAATAGTGGAATATATAATACCGTTTTCATCAACTGAAGCAGATTCAATAAGTTTAGGACAAGTTCTGTTTGCTTCTTTTGATTCAATTACGCTTGAGGTAATAAAAGAACCTAAAAGTGTATTGTTTTGATGTTCTTTAAACATTTTAAACACATAGTAAGTCGGAGTAAGAACCATTTTTTCACTGTCTGTTAAAATCATAGCTTGAAGAACATTAACCGTTTGAGCAATATTTGCCATCATAACTCTGTCACTGTGCTTATTGAAAATATTAAGTGTTAAAGCGGCAACCATAGCGTCACGCATAGTGTTTTGCTGATACAAAAAGCCGGGGTTAGTACCCGGTTCAACATCATACCAAGTGCCCCATTCGTCAACAACAAGCTGCACCCATTGCTGAGGGTTAATAGAATTCATAACAGCAATATGGTTATTGATAAGTTCTTCCATACGGTAAGCACGGGTAATGGTTTTATAATACTCTTTAGTATCAAAATCAGTTGCTGAGCCTTTATGTTCCCAAGTGTCTCCGGGAATAGTATAATAATGAAGCGAAATACCCTGAGCTTTATGCTTAACCTTGTCCATTACCTCTCTCATCCAGTGATAATCGTCAACATTAGGTCCGCAGGCAATGCGGGTAATTTTATTATTACTGTCATAATCTCTTACATAAGTATTATACCTTTTATAAAGGCAGCCGTAATATTCAGGGTCCATATTGCCGCCGCAGCCCCAAGATTCATTGCCGACGCCGAAATATTTAATTTTCCACGGTTTTTCCCTGCCGTTTTTCTTACGAAGCTCTGCCATAGGTGAAACGCCGTCAAAAGTCATATATTCGACCCATTCGTTCATTTCTTCAACCGTACCCGAACCTACATTACCGTTGATATATGCATCACAACCGAGTTGACGGCAAAGTTCAAAATACTCGTGAGTGCCGAAAGAATTATCCTCAACAACTCCGCCCCAATGAGTGTTAACCATTTTTTTACGATTTGAAAGTTCGCCTATGCCGTCTTTCCAATGATATTCATCGGCAAAACAACCGCCCGGCCATCTGAGAACCGGAATTCCCATATCTTTAAGCGCTTTTACAACATCGCATCTCATACCGTTAACATTGGGAATTTTTGAATCTTCTCCTACAAAAATACCCTCATAAATACATCTTCCGAGATGTTCGGAAAAATGACCGTATATATCTTTATTAATTTTACTGATTTTTTGATTTGGGTTAATTAGATATTTTTCCATAATTGCTCCTACGAATTGACAATAAAATATATTATGACATTATCATAAGTTTATTAATTTGTCAACAATATGCATAAATCATTGACAAAAAAAGATATTAAATGTATTCTAAATAATAGAAAGTAGGTAATAAAATGAACATTAATATAGAAAAAACGGCAAAATTGATTAATGAACGAAACTGCGATGCAATTATTCTTTTTAACGAAAGCAATATGCATTACATCTGCTCCTTTTCACCGAGTGAAGGAGTAGTTATTGTTACGAAAAACGGCGATGCATATCACATTGTTGATTCACGCTATACGGAAACTGCTGATGAACACGCAAAAAACACCGGTGTAAAAGTAATTGAAATAACTTCTAATTTCTCTTTTGAAGTTAAAAAGATAGTTGAAAAAGAAAATATTAAAAGGCTTCTTTTTGAAAACGAAAGTATATCACTTGCAAAATACAGAATTTATAAAGAAAAGCTTGAAGATGTTGAACTTGTTGACCTAAACAACTCTTTTATGCTTTTGAGAAATAAAAAAGAACCTTTTGAAATTGAAATGATTAAAGAAGCTAACAACATTGCAGAAAAATCATTTTTAGAACTTTTAAACGAAGTAAAAGTAGGCAAAACGGAAAAAGAACTTGCATCTTTATTTGATTATATTATGGCTAAAAACGGTTCGTATGGTGTAAGCTTTGACACTATTTTGCTTACGGGTGCTCATACCTCTATGCCGCACGGCGTACCGAGCGACAGAAAAATACAAGACGGTGATTTTGTTTTATTTGACTTTGGTGCAACATATAAGGGCTATCATTCGGATATGACAAGAACGGTTGCTGTAGGCAGTGCAAGCGACGAAATGAAAGAAGCATACGATTTGGTGTTAAAAGCTCAGCTTGCCGGAATCAAAGCACTTAATGCCGGCGAAAAATGCGCAGATGTTTACAAAGCTGCATATGATGTTTTGAACGAAAAAGATATGGCAAAATACTTTAGACACAGTTTAGGTCACGGTGTAGGTCTTGACATTCATGAGGGCTATAATGCTTCCCCTAAAAGTGAGGATACATTTGAAGTGGGCAATGTAACTTCAATAGAACCGGGTATTTATATTCCTGACAAATTCGGAATAAGAATTGAAGATTTGCTTTATATTTCCCCGAGAGGCAGAGAAAACTTTTCAAAAATAACTAAAAAATTAATCATATTATAAAAAAGCACAGCCTATGCACATAAAACTTGTACATAGGCTGTTATCAGTTTTTAAGAAGTTTCTCCCGCTCTTTATAGTCGGGCATAAACCGTTCAATAAACTCATAAAATTCCTTGCTGTGATTATGATATTTTATGTGCGCAAGCTCGTGCACAACAACATAATCAACGGCTTCTTTGGGATAAGTCATTAAATAAAGAGAAAAACAAATTGAGTTTTTGCCACTGCAGGAACCAAATCTTTTCCTTGCAGAAGTAATTTTAATTCCGGTTGGCTTAACATTCATAAGAACAGAATAATGCTCTACCCTTTTCGGCAAATATTCTTTTGCTTCAATAATTAGATTATCTATTTCATATTGTGAAAGATTATAGCGTTCGAGTTGATTCTTCTTTCTTGTGACGGCGTTTTCAAGCCAAACTTGATTTTTAGTCACAAAATCGTTTATTTGCTTATCGCTGACAAATAAAGGCGCTTTGACTACAGCATTTAGTTCATCGTCAACCGAGAGGGACATTGTTTTTCTTCGGCTTTTAATTACTTTAATTTTCATCCTTTTTTGGTTCTTTCATAGTAAGACCGATTCTCTTTTTATCGATATCAAGCGAAATAACCCAAACGGTTACAATATCGCCGACTTTGAGTACATCGCTCGGATGCTTGATGTACTTATTTGTTATTTGAGAAATATGGACAAGACCGTCTTGGTGAACGCCGATATCTACAAATGCGCCAAAATCGATAACATTACGAACAGTACCTTTTAGTTCCATTCCGACCTTTAAATCTTCAATACCCATAACATCACTTCTGAGCATTGGTGCAGGAAGTTCGTCACGAGGGTCCCTGCCCGGTTTAACAATTTCTTTTGTTATATCGATAAGAGTAGGCTCACCGATATCAAGCTGTTTTGCCAGAGCGGATGTACCCACTGTTTCAACATACTGAGTAACTGCGTTAACATTGCCCTGCCTTACATCTTCGTCGGAAACATTGCATATTTTCAAAAGCTTTCTTGCAGCTTCATAACTTTCAGGGTGAACCGCTGTGTTATCAAGAACATTTTTGCTTTCTGCAACTCTAAGGAAACCTGCGCACTGTTCAAACGCTTTAGGACCAAGCATAGAAACTTTTTTAATTTCACTTCTTGAAGTGAAAGCACCGTTTTCCTGCCTATATTCAACAATATTATTTGCAATCTTAGACGAAACGCCTGCAACACGGTTTAAAAGTTGAGCAGATGCGGTATTAAGGTCAACACCGACTGAGTTAACGCAATCTTCAACCACACCGTCAAGCGCCGATGAGAGCTGATTTTGAGGCATATCGTGCTGATACTGACCCACACCTATAGCTTTAGGGTCAATCTTAACAAGTTCAGCAAGTGGGTCTTGAAGCCTCCTTGCAATAGAAACAGCACTTCTGAGTGATACATCGTATTCAGGAAATTCAGCAGCCGCAAGCTTTGAAGCAGAATAAACAGAAGCACCTGCTTCGCTTACTACCATATATGTAATGCCGCAATCAAGTTCTTTAATTACTTCTGCCGCAAACACTTCTGTTTCATGAGAAGCAGTACCGTTTCCGATAGCAAACACTTCAACATTATGTTTCTTAACAAGGTCTTTAATTATTTTCTTTGCCTGCTCAACTTTATTATGCGGCGGTACGGCATAAATAACGCTTGTGTCAAGCACCTTGCCCGTTTCATCAACAACAGCTACTTTACAACCTGTTCTGTAACCCGGGTCAAGTCCCAATGTAACCTTGCCCTTAACAGGCGGTTGCATTAAAAGATGGCGGGTATTTTCAGCAAAAACTTTTATCGCACTTTCATCCGCAGATTCTGTAAGAGCATTTCTGAGTTCACGCTCGATTGACGGAAAAATAAGGCGGGAATACGAATCTTCAATAGCCTCCATAACCAAATCGGTTGACGGAGCATTATCCTTAATATGAAGATTGTTAAGAATAGAGAGCGCTATTATCTTATCATAATCAACGCTTACTTTTAAATAGCCTTCTTTTTCGCCACGGTTGATTGCAAGAACTCTGTGAGGCGGAACGGAAGAAACCGGTTCACTGTGTTCTTCATACATAGCATATACACCGAGATCTTCCTTGGCACCTGTTACAACCAAGTTACCGTGATTTTTAATTGAGTATCTCAGCATTTTTCTGCCCGAAGGGTCATCGGAAACAAATTCTGCAATAATATCTTTAGCACCTTGAAGCGCATCTTCAACGCTTTCCACTTCATCATTAAGATATTCCTGTGCAAGTTCCTGCGGTGAAACGCCGTCTTTATTTTGCGCATACAAAGAGTCAGCAAGACCCTGCAAACCTTTAGCCTTTGCAACCGAAGCTCTTGTTTTTCTTTTTGGTCTAAACGGTCTGTAAATATCTTCAAGCTCTGTCAAAGTAACAGCCTTATCAATAGAGGCTCTTATTTCATCCGTCATAAGTTCCTGTTCTTCAATAGAAGCAATTATCTTTTCTTTTTGCTCTTCCATATTGCGAAGATAAGTGAGTCTGTCAGAAAGTTCTCTTAAAAGCTGGTCATCAAGTGAACCGGTTGCTTCCTTTCTGTATCGTGCAATAAACGGAATCGTATTACCGTCATCAATAAGTTTAACAGTATTTTCAACCTGCCACGGCTTTAATGAAAATTCCTGAGTGATTTTTTGTAAAATATCCATAATGTATCCTTTCAAAGTAATAAATGTATTTTAGCAGATTAAATTGTAAAATAAAAGAAAAATTTATTAATTCTTATTGTTAATTCAAAATTTATTTGCTAAAATAAAGAAAATGTAAAGGAGATTTAGTTATGAATTTTGAAGAACTTATAAAAGCAAGATATTCTTGCAGAAAGTTTAAAGATACACCGGTTGAAAAAGAAAAGATTGATAAAATTCTTGAAGCGGCTCTTGTTGCTCCAACCGCTTGCAATCTTCAACCGCAAAGAATCCTTGTTTTAACCGACAAAGAAAAAATAGAAGCGCTTGATGAAGAAAAGTGCACAAGATACACTTTTGACGCACCGCTTATTTTTGTTATGTGCGCCGACAAATCAAAAGCATGGACAAGAAAGTACGACAACCTTTCTTCGGCAGAAACCGACTGCAGTATTGTTATGACGCATATGATGCTTGAAGCTACCGAGCTTGGACTTGGCACAACCTGGGTAATGGCACTTAACCCTGACATTGCGAGAAAAGTGCTCAATATTCCGGATAATCTTGAAATACTTTCATTTATGCCGACAGGTTACCCTGCCAATGATGCCGAAGTCAACCCACTTCATACAAAATATATTGATATGAATGAAATGGTAAAATATAACGAATTTTAGCAAAAAAGACAATGGTTAAGCGCCATTGTCTTTTTTCTTACTCTTTTTATCCAGTTTTAATATGTAATTAATTATAACTGTTCCAACAACAATTCCGGTAGCAATACCAACCGTCATTATTACCGTTGCAATACCGTTATCGTAAAACATTTGTCTGTCGCTGTTCACTATTCCGTACATTGTGTAATAAAGTGCGCCGCCGGGAAGAAGCGGAATTGTTCCGGGAACGAGGAATACATTTGACGGAGCTTTAAGTATTCGTGCGCAAATTTCACTGTAAATATAAATCATAAATGACGCTAAGAAATTTGCAAAAAACAAACTTCCTGTCAACTTGAAGATTAAAAGATATACTGCAAAACCGACACCGCCGCCGATAGTAGAAGCCAAAACATTTTTTTCACTTACTCTGAAATAAATAGAAAAACCAAGTGTTCCGATAAAAGAAGTTATTATTTGTATTATTTCTTTTTTCAATTTAACACACCTCCCAAAAGGAGCACACTGACTGCGTAGCCGCCGGCAATAGCAACGGCAACAAACACTGCCTCAACAAAACGATAAAGACCTGTCACAATATCACGGTTAAACATTTCTTTAATTGAATTTACAAGAAGCAAGCCGGGGATAAGAAGCATAATAACGCCAATCATAACTTTATCAACATTATGACCAAATCCGAAATGTGTAAATAAAAGTGCAATTACCCCTGAAACAAAGCTTGCAATAAAAGTATAAATCACATTATTTATATTTCTAAGTTTAAAATGGTAGTCCATAAAATAGATAGCCATTCCGATTAGAAAGGCAGCTATGCCGTCATAAAAATCGCCACCGAAAAAAATAGCAAAAGAACCGGAAGCGAGCATATATCCAAGGCATTTGATAAACGGCTTTGGTTTCGGCTTTTTATAATTTTTTATAGAATTAACAAGTTCTTCAAGCTTAGGAGTATTTGAGCAAATGTATCTAATTTGAGCATTAATTTCTTCAAGTCTGCCCAAATCAGTTCCGCCGGATGTCACTCTCACACTTTGTGTGTAATGCGTGCCGTCGGGTGCTTTAATTGTAACAACTATCAAGCTTGTTACGGCATATATTTCTATATTTTCAAAACCGTATGCCTCATATATTCTTTTAAGTGAGTCCTCAACTCTTTTTATCTCGGCACCTGTTTGAACATATTGCCTACCGAGTTCAAGAGTTATTTCCAAAAACTGTTCACATTCAAAATTATTCATAGTCATCCCTCTGATTTAATAATATTGAAAAGAATATTATTTGTCAATATAATAAATACAAATTATTAAGAAGTAGGAAAAATCATTGTTTTATTAAATAGAATATGATATCATAATGGTGATTAGAGGGAAAGAATATGGCAAACACAAATGAAACAAAGCATAGGCATACTTCGCTTATAGCATTATTTTTAGCGATTATATTTTTCTTGGCATCATACATATATACGCCTTTTGACAAAACTTTCAGTGTTGAAGTTCAGGCAAACAATCAAAAGATGATAGCGCTTACTTTTGATGACGGTCCGAGTGATTATACTCAAATGCTTCTTGACGGCTTAAAAAGTAAGAATGCGAAAGCAACATTTTTTGTACTCGGTAAAAAGGCTATAAAAAATGCACAAACGATTCAAAATATCGTATCTGACGGGCACTTGCTCGGTAACCATACTTACACTCATATTGATATGATGAAAACAAGCAGGAACGATATCAAAAAGCAAATTTATTCAACCAACCAAGTTCTCAAAGATATTACCGGTCAAGATGTAAAGTTTTACAGGCCGCCGTACGGTCATTACTTCGGTAACACGCTGAATGCAATTAACGATATGATTGCGGTAAAATGGTCAAACGATTCTATCGACTGGAAGCATATGGATGAAAATTATGTTTATAACTACATAATTAACAAAGCGCACGACGGTGAAATACTTCTTTTGCACGACACAAAGGAAACAACGGTGAATGCAGTTTTAAAAGCGATAGACACACTCGAAAATGAAGGCTTCACCTTTGTAAGAGTTGATGAACTTCTTTGCAGAAACGGTGACAAGCTTGCGCCGGGTGTTGCATACAGAGGTTGCAAGATGAACAAAAAACCGACTTGGTTTTAGGAGGACATTATGAAAAAGAAAATTGTTTCAATATTTTTATCATTTATATTACTAATTTCCGCTTTCACATTTCCTGTTAGCGCAAAAGCAGATAATTATTTCATTTCAGGATTTGATGTATCCGAACACAACGAGAATATTGATTTTAGTGCACTTAAAGCTCAGGGATACAGTTTTGTTATGATTAGGCTTGGTTATTTTAACCGCCTTGACAACAAATTTTACGAAAACATACAAAATGCAGTTAATGCAAATATCAATTTTGGTGTTTATCATTACAGCTACGCATTTAACAGCGACGAAGTTAATACTGAGGCAAACTTTGTTTTGTCTACATTGTCTACCCTGTCACCTGAAGCAAAAGCTCTTATGACTTATCCTATTGCTTATGATATTGAAGATTCAACAATCAATGCAAATGCCGATAAAAGCACTATTACTTCAAATGCGATTCAGTTTGTCAGCACTATGAATCAAAACGGTTATGATTCGATGATTTATTCAAACACAGACTGGTTTAATAATTATATTGATACCGATACACTTAATGCTAATAATATCAAATTATGGTGTGCAGACTATACAAATACTCCGTTTACAAAAAATGATACAAAAATCGGAAATACAAATTCATTTGCATATATGTGGCAATATAATGACAGCGAATATGATAAAAATGTCATTTTAATGACCGATGCAAACAACTTAAACATATCTGTTTCAACTTCTAAAATTAAATGCAACGGTAAATCGAAAAAGCCACAAGTTACCGTATACAATCAAAACGGTCAAATAATACCTAATAATTATTATACGGTAATATACTCAAACAACAAAAATCCCGGCAAAGCAAATGTGACTGTTAATTTCAGCGGCATATTCTTCGGAAGTAAATCGGCTTCATTTATAATCACACCAAAAACTCCTACGCTTAATAAACCAAAATCAAAAACGAAAAAGCAAATGACCGTTTCCTGGAAAAAAGACAGCAAAATAAGCGGCTATGAGCTTCAATATTCAACTTCTTCTAAATTTACAAAGAAAAAGACAAAAACTGTTAAGCTTAGTAAAAGTTCAAAAAACAAAACAATAAAAAAGCTTAAATCAGGCAAGAAATATTATGTAAGAATAAGAAGTTACAAAACTATTGACGGCAAAAAATATTATTCTTCTTATTCAGCTAAAAAAAGCATTAAAATAAAATAACAACTCATAATTTTTTAGGCACTGCTTTTTGCAGTGCCTATTTTGTCATAGCTATATATTCACGAGGTGTAATTCCGTATTCCTTTTTAAACAGCGATATAAAATGCGACTGGCTTGAAAAACCGAGCATATAACATATCTTTTCACTGTCATACCCTTCAAAAAGAAGTGTTTGCGATAGCTCAAGTTTTTGGTGAGTTATATAAGAGCTTAAATTAACGCCCATTTCTTCTTTAAAAAGATGTGAAAGGTAATCGCTTGAAATGTTGCAATATTCGGCAACACTGTTAACAGTTATTTTTTCACTAAGATTTTTGTTTATATACGCAACACATTTTCGTATATGCGGCGAATAATTAAGATTTTTTTGGTGATTACTGACTTTATTGGTAAGTTCTATTGCGGCGTCAACAATCAAAGAATTAACCTTTATTTTACTTTTTGATTTGTCAACATTGCAAATAAATTCATCCGAATAAGTATACGCAATATTTTCGCTCAACCCGCCCATAATAGCATATCTTGTTGCAAGAGTAATAAAACTTACTGCCATATACTTTTGTTGTTTCAGCTCGTCTTCCGACATTTGACCGACGGTAATATTTTTAATCCCGAGTTGTTTCATTTCAAAAATCAGCTTTTTTAAATCACCCTGTTTAATGCAGGAAAAAAGCCTGATTTCATCACGATATGGCGTATGATAAAGATTATTTACAAGTAATTTCGACTGAGATTTTGCAATATCTTTCGGTATAACTTTTATGCTCATAAGTTCATCATAATTCATATAACCACCTCAATATAAGAATACAAAATATATTTTGGCAAGTCAAGAAAATTGAGAAAAACATAACTGTTTCAGAATATAAAAACTGATTTGTGATATACAGCAGTAAAACAAAATGATATCATCAAGAAAAAAGGAGTTGCAAAAAATGAAAAGTAAAACCAAATATAATTTGACCGACAGCGATATCAGACAGATTTTCAAAAATAATAATATTGAAAATATCACTGAAATCAAAGCACTTGGCAACGGGATGTTTAATGCGGTATATAACATCTGTACACCAAACAAAGAATATGTGCTAAAAGTTGCTCCAAAGCACAACCAAAATGTTATGACATATGAAAAAGATATGTTAAAAACGGAATTATATTGGTATGATAAAATCAACAAATACACAAATATCTCTACACCGACTATATATTTTTCTTCAATCAATAACGACAATACTATTAATGCAAATTATTTTGTAATGGAAAAAATTAATGGCGTGGAGCGAAGCAAAGCAAAACTTACTTCTAATCAGAAAAACAAAATGTCTGCACAAATCATAGGCAAATTTCATAATGTAAAAAACGATAAATACGGATATATTCAAAATACGCTGCACGATAATTGGTATGACGCATTTAGGAGTATGGTTGAAAACACAATCATTGACGCTGAGAAAATGGGAAAGAAGACAAAAAACGGCGAGAAATTACTTAAATATACAGATGAATATAAAAGCATTTTACAAAACTGCGAATGTACAATGGTAAATTATGATTTATGGGATACTAACATTATTTGCAATAAAAATAAATTCACTGTAATTGACCCTGAAAGAACATTTTGGGGCGACCCGATATTTGATTTTATCTGTATTGATAGCTTTACAAAACCGTTAACAGCAAAAAACGAATCTATTGATATGCACAATTCAATCAGTGATATTAAAATTGAAATCAATAGAGAAAGCAAAATTAGATATGCATTTGCACAAGGTTACATAGCACTTATTATGGAAGTTGAAAAATATTACAGATTTTCCCCGTTAAGCGAGGGATGGCTATTTGATACCCTGGCTTCAAATTCAACATATAAACAAGCATTTAAGGTATTAGAAAATGAAAAATAAAACACTTGATATGGAAAGCAAGCCGATAAACAGGCTTATTTTAGAATACAGCATAACTGTATTTATATCACTTTTATTTTCAGCATTATATAATACTGTTGATACACTTTTTGTAAGTCGTGGTATAGGAGATACTGCAATGGCTGGTGTATCAATAGTAAGTCCGTTTATGATGCTGCAAAGCGCATTTGCTCAAATGATTGGCTTGGGTGCAGGAACGCTTATATCAAATTGTTTAGGCAAGAAGGAATTTGAAAAAGCCGGTAACATAACGCTAAACGCAATGGCTGTTTTCTATTCAGTAACAGCTATAGTTACCATTATTTGCCTGATATTTTCAAATCAAATAATTACACTTTTGGGAGCTACAAGCGAAACAAAAGAATATGCAAAAAGATATTTTATAATTATAGCACTTGGAAACATTTTTTCTACCGGCTTTTCATCAATAATAAGAGCCGAGGGAAAAATGAAATATGCATTGCTGATTTGGCTGATACCGACAGGCATAAATATAATATTCGACTATATTTTTATATTCATCATAAAATTAGGTGTGACCGGTGTAGCACTTGCAACAGTTATGTGTCAATTTACAAGTTTTTTAATGAGTATGATATTTTTTAAAAAACTAAGTTGTCAAAGATTTGATTTTAAAGAAATAAATTATAACAATATTAAAGAAATATTGCTGCTTGGAATTAATGCGCTTTTACAATCGGCAGGTTTATCAGTCATTATATTTATAATAAACAATATCTTATCAAAGGAATATGACTATACATATATAACATCATTCTCATATGTAAGCAAAATTGCTCAGTTCGCACTTGTTGCGCTAATGGCAATATCAACAGCGATTTCACCTATTATAAGTTTTAATTATTCTGCAAATTCACCAACAAGAGTGAAAAAAGCAGTAAATTTATCAATGATATACTCGTATGCCTGTTGTTTTTCGGAATTAACACTTCTATTGATTTTTTCAAATAAGCTTATAATGATATTTACATTAAATAAAACCATAATAATGCAATGTAATAATATTATTAGCATACTTTCATTTTCAATGCTGTTTTTACCGCCTATATTGATTATATCTACATATTTTCAAGCGATAAAAAACAAGAAGAATTCGTTTATAATTACAAGCTTTTTATTGTTAATAACTTCAACTTTATTATTAATTCTAAAAGCAAAAAATATTTGGATATCAATACCAATCGGTTGCTTTTTAACATTAATGCTTTCAATATATCTATACAAAAAACGGTTGCCTGACTGACAGACAACCGTTAATTTTATTCTTCGGATATTGATTTATTAATATAATCAAGCACAACATCGCAAGCACCGTCGATGCCTATTTTTGATGTGCTGATAATTAAATCGTAGTAGCGTGAATCTCCCCATTTTTCTTTTGAATAATAGTTGTGGTAAGTTTTACGCTTCTTATTATTTTTAATAATCATATCTTCAACTTTAACCGGGTCAAGATGCTCTATTGCAGCAATTCTTTCCATTTTATGATGCATATCGGAAGTTACAAATACTTTGATAAGGCAATCATAATCACGGAGAACATAGCTTGCACATCTGCCGAGAACCACAAATGACTCCCCTGCACTTGCCCTTTCCTTTAAAAAGTCGAACTGCATTTGAGCGATAGTATCCTCAGGAGAATTGCTGAGACCGTCAATAGACCTTGAAAGCCAAATATTACGAGACTTCTCGTCATATTTTTTAAGCTGGTCAAGATTAAGATTTTCTTTCTCAGCAATTCTATCAATAATATTTCTGTCGTAAAACGGAACATTAAGTTTTTCAGCCAAATGCTCAGCGATAACACGACCGCCCGAACCGTATTCTCTGCCGATTGAAACGATAAATTGTTTTGCCATAATTTTCACTCCTTAGAAATATCTTAATTTGATTACAACCATAGCAATAATAAGAACAATAGCTGTTGCCGGAATTGCTGTTTTACAATATTTGCCCCAGCCTACAGGATGACCTGCTTTTGAAATTACGGAAGTACCTACAACATTAGCAGAAGCACCGATAGGAGTAGCACTGCCGCCGATATCAGTACCTACGGACAAAGCGTATGCAAGAACGCTTAAATCTGCACCGGCTGTTGTTGCCGCAAGGCTCTTAATAACAGGTACCATAGTAGCCGCAAACGGAATATTATCAACAAATGCGCTTGCAATAGCGGAAATCCACATAATTATAAGAACCATAGCAAATACATTGCCGCCGCAAACTTTTTCAATAAACGAAGCAATCATTTCAAGAACACCGGTTTGCTCCAAACCGCCGACTACAACAAAAAGACCTATAAAGAAAAGCAATGTTTTGTAGTCAACTTTTTTAAGAATTGTACCGATATGCTTAAACGAAGTAACAAGAGTAATAAGCGCAATCGCAACGCCGATGAACGCAACTGTAAGTCCTGTTTGTGCGTGAGTAACAAGAAGAACAATAGCAATTAAGAAAATAATTGTGCTGATAATGAAATCGGTTTTATTTTCAATCGCATCGCTCGGGTTAGGAAAAGTTGACGGGTCAATCTTTTCATTCTTATTTGCAGAAAGTTCTTTCTTAAACGCAAAGAAGAAAAAGATGATAATTGCCACAAGAGCAACACCGGCGATAAGACCTGTATTAGTAAGGAAATCGGCAAAGCTGTAACCGAGAGCAGTACCGATAATGATATTTGGCGGGTCACCGCACATAGTTGCCGAGCCACCGAGGTTAGCACAGAATATTTCTGCCAAAACCATAGGGACAGGGCTGAACTTTAAGAGTTGAGAAAGTTCAACGGTAACAGCGGCAAGGAAAAGAATAACTGTAATACTGTCAATAAACATTGAAAGAACTGCACTCATAATCATAAATGTTACGAGAATAGGCATAACTTTATACTTAACAGCTTTCGCTATAGTTAAGCAAAGCCAGCGGAAAAAGCCTGCTTTTGCCATACCCTCAACCATTACCATCATACCGGCAATAAAGATGATAGTTGCCCAGTTGATGCCGCTTGAGCTTTCACTTCCTTGACCGGAAGTGTGCCAAAATTCAAGTGTAAAAATACTTTTTACATTAAGTGTTTGCATTATTGCGTCCGGACTTTTCATACAAATACCAAACACAATAACAACCGTTGCAAGACCACAGCCGAGAGTTACCCAGTGGCGTGGAATTTTATCCATAATAATAAGTGCAAACATAAGCACAAATATTACTATGGCAATAATTTGTGATGCCATTTTTCTGCCTCTTTTCTATATACTATAATTATTATATTAATTTATAACAAATTTTTCAAGTAAAAAAAGAATTTAAACAAAAAATATGCACTTCACAAGGAAGTGCACATAATAGTTATTCATTTTCTTCTTTTAAGTCAACCGGATGAACATCTACTTTAATTTCGTGAGTCATAAACTGGTCGGCTTTGGTGATTGTAACGGTGAGATTTTTATAATCAAACGAATACCCTACTTCAGGAATAATTCCGGTAATTTCCGTTATCCAGCCGTTAACCGTGGTTACATCAAGTTCTTCTTCATCTTCAAGCGAAAAATACTCTCTGAAATCATCAAGAGACGCAGTACATAAAACTTTGTATGTATTTTCGCCAAGCTTTTGGAACTCGTCAATTTCTTCATCTCGTTCGTCCCAAATTTCGCCGACAATTTCCTCAAGTATATCTTCCATAGTAACTATACCGGAAGTTTCACCGTATTCATTAACAACAACAGCCATATGATTATGGTCGGTTTGCATATCCTTAAATAACACATCAAGGCTTACAGTTTCAGGAACAAATACAGGAGGGAGAACAATATCTTTAAGCTTAAAGTTTGGTTCATCTTTTTTCAAAAGATAATCACAAGCGTGAAGTATACCGATAATTTTGTCAGTATTATCCTCATAAACAGGGATACGGGAATAATTTTCATCTTCGATTATCTTTAATATTTCCTGCTCACAAGCATCATCGGAAATTGAAATAACCGATTTTCTCGGCGTCATAACATCCTCGGCAGTCATTTTGTCGAGCTTAAACACATTTTTAATATACTCAATATCATCGTGGTCAAGCGAACCTTCATCAGCACCCGCATCAAGCATAAGAACTATATCTTCCTCAGATACCGGTTCTTCCTTTTCGTGAGGGTCAATGCCTACAAGACGCAAAACGGCATTGGTAGAAATTGTAAGAAACCAAATAATCGGCTTTAACACATTGGTTAAAAACGAAATAACTCCACACACTGAATTTGCAAGCTTTTCCTTGTGCTTCATGGCAATTCTCTTAGGTACAAGTTCACCGAAAATAAGAGTAAAATAAGAAAGAATAAGGGTAATAACTACGACAGCAGCCGTATTAACAATTTTCGCCTTATCTGCTGAAAGGCTGAACGCTTTAACTATAGCGCCGGAAAGAACTTCGGCAAAGTTGTCAGCCGCAAAAGCAGAGCCGAGAAAACCGGCAAGGGTAATTCCGATTTGAATTGTTGAAAGAAACTTAGTCGGTTCTTCAATAATTTTGAGCATCTTAACAGCTTTTTTGTTGCCGTCGTCTGCAAGTGCCCTAACCTTTTTCTCGTTTAAAGATATAACGGCAATCTCAGTAGCGGCAAAAAACGCATTAAGAGCAATAAGTATAACTTGTAATAAAATTTGTTTAATCATTAAATTAATTTAACCTCCAAAAAATAAAATAATATACATCAACAAAAATACTGCTAATTGATATAACGATAGAATTCACACAACCGTTTACTATCACAATTATTCTTTTTTAAAGGTAAAGAAAACATTGTAAAAAAGCTACTTCGAGGTAGCGGATCCACAAAACCATCTCCTAAAATATATTAAATATAATCATATAATTTTTTAGTCATTTAGTCAATACTTAGTAAAATAATATTTATGATATTAGACAAATATTATTTTTTTGACCACACACTGAGTTCTAAAATACCGTCTTTACTGCCCGAAAGAAACAAAATGTCACCGGACTTAAAACAATAATTTGGCGTAACAACATCTGTTACAACCTCATCATTTTCAATGGCAATAATATTAAGTCCAAAACGCTTACGAAAATTAACTTCTTCTACGCTCTTGCCGATAATTTTATCGGGAACATTCATTTTTGAAACATTTATTTTTTCACTGAGCTGAACAAAATCAAGCATCCTCTCGGTTTCGAGCCTGCTTGCAAGCCTTATAGCCATATCTCTTTCAGGAAATACAACTTCTGCACCGAGCTTTTCAAGAATAACGCCATGGTCTGTGCTTATGGCTTTTGAAATAACTTTAGGAATACCCATAGATACAAGGTTAAGAGTAGTCAAAATAGATGTGTCCATATGTTCTCCTATACAAACAACGGCAACATCACAGTTTTGAATACCTGTTTCAAGCAGTGTTTTTTTATCAAGATTTTTAACAAGAAATGCATTTTCTGTCACTTCTCTTATCTCTCTGACTTTTTCTTCATTACTGTCAATAGCTATTATTTCTGAACCCGATTCTGCCAAGTCATAAGCAAGTGCAGTACCGAATCTGCCAAGACCTACGATACCATAAGTCATTTTATTGTTTTTAGATTTTTTAAACATAATATTACCTATCCTATCGAAATATTTCCCTGCGGATAACTTACTCTTTCGCCTCTTGAAAAATACCAAAGTGTTACTATAGTCATAGGACCGAGCCTGCCTATAAACATAATAATCATTGAAAGAAGCTTAGATAAAGTTGAAAGTGAAGCAGTTATACCTGTAGAATCTCCTACAGTTGCGTAAGCACTAACAATTTCAAACACAATATCTTTAAGATTAAGCTGCGGTTCAAACACAGACATTAAAAAAGTGCCAACCAAAACGACCGTTACACCGAGCACGGTAACTACAGCCGCTTTTCTGAAAGCATTTTTTGGAATTGAATAGTTGAATGCTTTTTCGCTTTTATTTGTTGCGGCAGACTTGACACCTTGGAAAAGAACAAAAATGGTAGTAGTTTTTATACCACCGGCTGTAGAACCCGGAGATGCACCGATAAACATAAGCACTATCATTACAAGTAAGCCGGCATTTGAAAAATCACCGAGCGAATAAGTTGAAAAGCCGGCAGTTCTTGCAGATACGCTGTTAAATAAAGCTCCGAGCCATGTTATATTCTCTGTACATTTAAGAAGAAGTGTACCCACAACAATAAGCGCAGCACTGACAGAAATTACAACTTTTGAATGCATTGAAAGCTTTTTCCATTTAAACTTTTTTTCCCTCACTTCTTTTATAACTAAAAAGCCAATACCGCCCATAATTATAAGAAAACAAGTAACTAAGTTTAAATATACATCATCTTTGTAATTTGACAAACTTTTAAAATCGCCCAAAATATCAAAACCCGAATTATTAAAAGCGGCTATAGAATGAAAAAGACTGACTCCGACAGCTTTGCCAAAACTGAATTTTTTTGAAAAAGTGACAAAACTGAGTATTGCGCCGAGAAGTTCAAACACGATTGTGGTTAAAAAAATATCTTTAATCAGTGTTACAATTCCTTTTCCGGAGTTTAAATTAAGTGCCTCCCTAACTATAGTTCTGTTTTTAATATTCACTTTTTTGCCCATTGCAATTATCACACCGGCACCAAGCGAAGCAACGCCCAAGCCGCCGATTTGAATTAGTACAGCAATCACAAATTGACCAAAAGCGGTAAAGGTATTTGCCGTGTCAACAGTAACAAGACCCGTAACACAAACAGCACTTGTTGCCGTATATAGCGCATCAACATATTTTAACTCAATACCGTCATTAAGGCTTATCGGAAGCATTAAAATACCTGAACCGATTAAAATTGTAATCGCAAAGCCAAACGCAATAATTCTTGCCGGCGGCTGAGATTTAATCATTTTTTTAAGTTTCAAATTAAAACCGCCTCCCTTTATTACAATATCATAGGATATTATATATTAATAACAATTCATTGTAAAGTAAAAATGTAAAACATAAAAACAAGATTATGCGCCGCATTTTTGACATGGTGAATATCCATTTGAAATTAAGCTTTCCCGGCTTCCCTTATATGTCTTTTTATTAGATGAACTCATTTTTTTAGCCGAATCACATTCAGGGTTATGAAACTTTTTAGTATTTGTATTTACAATAAAAGTTTGAGTATAAAACTGAGTGGTTGAAGAAAAGGTTGAAGAATCGCCGCTAATTTTGTTATTGCCCGTTGCATAGTCAATATCTACGCCCGGTTGAACATTATAGCAATAAATATTAAAGCATATTCCCTCGCCTTTATCCTCAACTGAATATGCCTGCATATGAACGCCGTTTGCAACTAAGTTATCGCCTTTAAATATCGGTGTAACCTCGTAAAGCACATGATTATTTGTAATATCAATATAATCAGCAATATCATTTTCAAACGGCAGCATACCATCAATATTAAGATATCTTGTGCCGGTAATCAAATTACATTCATTTGCATTTTCTCCGGCAAGCTGGTAGCCGATTAAATGGCATCTGTTATAAAGATACTTTCCGTCAATAAAATCATATTTTGCAATTTGCCAACCGGTCGGTTTAACTGAACCGATTGCGCCACGCTCCTCAGTGGGCATCAAGTCTTTTCCTATGCAGGATATTGCATAAGTACATCGGCCGAGAGAATCAAGTTTCCCGTATTCTTCAAAAGATTTAGTTGAGCTCTTTTGCTCGTCACTAAAATCAGGAATATTATCATCAATTTTAACATAAGGCGAATCGTCATATTCCGGTATATTATCCAAAGAAAATACCGAAGATGACTGCGAAGTGGCTGTAATATCTAAATCTTTAAAGAAATTATCACTTTGTGCAGAACAGCCGGCAAGCAATATAATAGATACTATTATAGCAATCAGTCTATTTATTGATTTTAATTTCATAAATTTCTCCCGTAATACAATTTTTTATAAAAATATAAAATTTTTTTATTTTTTCGACAATGTTCGACATAAGTTATAAAAATAATGTATTATACTTAACTTGAAATTTTTATTTGGAGGTAATTAATATGTTAGAATTAATTAAAGTTGAAGATGTATTTGAGGATGCACAAGTTATATTAATGTATGCAACATACGCTTTCTTCAACGAAACTATCAAAAGCGTTGACATCGGAATAAAAGATGAATTCGGTGACATAACCGAAATTAAAACAGTCAAAAAATATGTAGCATAAAATAAGACTGTCAAAGACAGCCTTAATCGTGTTGATGTTTTATGTGAGCCTGCGCAATTTCAATGATATCGGTTATATGCTCATCGTCGAAACTGTAATAAACCTGTTTACCGTCACGCCTTGACTTAACAATATTGTTAGCCTTTAGCACAGCAAGCTGATGCGAAACAGCAGACTTTGACATACCGAGTGCGTCAGCCAAAGTACAAACGCAAACTTCCCTATTATCAAGAGCAAGAACAATTTTAGCCCTTGTCGGGTCGCCGAGCACTTTAAAAAGGGTTGATATTTTATCTATTTGTTGCAAGCTTAACATATTCGCATTAATATCATCTATTATTTCTTTGTCAGATGTAGCACAACTGCAATTCTCGTTTTCTGCCATTTTTACACCTCGAATATTAAACTATATTATTAGTATTATATATTCTTTTTTGTAAAAAAGCAAATACTTTTAAAAATGATTATTGCAACAAAAAAGATCGTACCCAAACAGTACGACCTTTTTTGTTGCTATTTAGTTTTAACTGCCTTAACCTTTGACCAAGAAGAGTAGACTTTTGTTGACTTACCGTTTACTTTCTTTGTTTTGTATGTGCGAATACGAACATAATAAGTCTGCTTAGCTTTAAGCTTTTTAACGGTTGTTTTGGTTGTTTTTTGCTTCTTGATTGTTACCTTTTTTAAGTTCTTTTTGAACTTTTTATCCGTAGCAAGCTGAATTTCGTAACCCTTTACACCCTTAACCTTTGCCCAAGTGATTGTCAACGAAGTCTTTGCAGGAGTTATCTTTTTAATACTTGCCTTCTTCTGCTTTTTGTTAACTGTTTCCTTAGCTTTTGTTGCTTTGGTTGCAGGTTTTGTTGTCGTTTTTGTTGTAGACTGTGTTGTATCAATCACATTCGGCTCAGTTGCCTGAGGTGCTGTTGTGGTTGGTTCAACTTGCGTTGTAGTTGTAGGAGCAACTGTTGTAGGCTCAGTCTGTGCAGGAGCAACTGTTGTTGGCACACTTGTATTAGGTTGAGGTTGAGTTGTTGTGTCGGGCACAAGCGTCGGGTTTGGCGCAGAAGTGGTTGAAGTAGGCTCGGTTGACGGTGCAGGTGCAGTAGTTGGCGGTGCTGGATAGTTTGAATTTTTAGTGCCACAACCGTGCTTGCAATACTCGGCATTACCGCTGAAATCGTGACCGAGTTTGTCAATTTTGTGACCAGCTTCAAACACTTCGTTACAAACCGAGCAAACCTTATCGCCACTATAACCGTACTCGGTGCAAGTTGCCTCTTTTTTATTAGCAACAGTTACTGTATGACCTGTTGCAGGAATCTCTTTTTGCGCTTCTAAAATTTCACCGCAAACCGAACACTTTTTGCCGTCTGTAATTCCGTTTTCGGTACAAGTTGCAGGAGTGCCTTTGATTATCTCAACAGTATGATCTTTTGCAGGAATTGTTTTCTGTTCAACAATAACTTCTTGACAAACTGCGCAGTGCGAACCCTCGGTTAAACCTGACTTTGTACAAGTCGGCTCAACAGCTTTATCAACTATTTCTTTATGACCGGTTGCAGGCTCACCTTTTTCCATATATGTATCGCCGCAAGCAGTACATTCATAAATAACATATCCGTCTTCGGTGCAAGTAGGAGCAATCTCGGTTTGAGTATACGAATGACCCGTTGCCGGAATTGAAGCTGTGTCAACATATCCGTCAACATTGCAAGTTCTTTGTTTTACGCCATTTTCTGTACAAGTTGCTTCCTTAATAACCTCCCATTCACCAAAAGCATTGTGCTGACCTTCTGCGCATGGGACGAAGTTGTAATGAATTTTGGCATTTTTTAAGCAGTCGTTATTAGAGCCAATAGAAATTTGATTCCATTTAGTTTCAGAACCGATGTAATATACATCTTTCAATCTATAACAACCACGAAATGCACTATTTCCAATACTTGTTACGCTGTTTGGAATCGTTACACTTGTTAAACTTCTGCAATTTGCAAATGCAAAATGACCAATGCTTGTTACGCTGTTCGGTATAGTTATGCTTGTTAAACTTGTGCAATCATCAAATGCTCTATAACCAATACTTGTTACGCTATTCGGTATTGTTATATTTTCTAAACTTGTGCAATTAGAAAATACAGAACTACCAATACTTGTTACAGTATCCGGTATTGTTATATTTTCTAAACTTGTGCAAAAAGAAAATGCTTCATCGCCAATACTTGTTACGCTGTTTGGTATTGTTACGCTTGTTAAACTTGTGCAA
>UQEY01000003.1 GCA_900540235.1 uncultured Eubacteriales bacterium | reverse complement strand
TGAGGGAGAGAAAAACTATAATGTGGCTGAAAGCCGTCAACCGATTATAAACTATTATTTATCCCTCGTCATAATTACCGCATCTTCATCCGGAGAAGTGTAAAAATGAGGGCGGATGCCGACGGTTTCAAAACCTAATTTTTTATAAAGACTTATTGCAGGAAGATTGCTTTTTCTGACTTCAAGCGAGATGAAATCCATATCATTTTCAAGCTGCTTTTCGATAAGCATTTCGGCTATACCCTGCCGTCTGAAATCGGGCAAAACCGCAACATTTGTTACATATCCCTCACCAAAGAAAATTTGAAGCCCCATATAGCCTACCGCTTTTTCGCCGCACACCGCAACAAGAAAATGCGAGGTATCGAGCGAAAGCTGAGCTTCAAGGTCCGCTTTGCTCCACGGGTGAGAAAAGCAGACACATTCGATATTGTATACATCGTCAATATATTTTTTACTTAATTTTTCTATACTAATCATAATTAATGAGCATCAAACCAAGTGTTGCCAATCTTTCCGTCTGCACGAAGAAGCACTTTCATCTTGCAGGCGTTTTCCATTTCTTCGGTTACTATTTCGAGTGCCTTTTGCGCTTCGTTTTCAGGCGCTTCAACAATAAGTTCATCGTGAACCTGAAGAATAAGACGAGATTTCATATTTTCATCGCTGAGCCTTTTATCAACCTTAACCATAGCGATTTTGATAATATCTGCCGCCGTACCCTGAATAGGCATATTCCTTGCCACTCTTTCGCCGAAAGCACGCATCATATGATTTGACGAAGCAAGTTCAGGCAAATATCTTTTTCTGTGAAACAGAGTTTCGCTATAGCCCTTGTCTTTGGCAAGGTCAATCATCTTTTTCATATAATCGTCAACGCCGCTGTAATGAGCAAGATAATTTTCGATATACTGCTTTGCTTCCTTATTTGATACGCCTATATCCTTAGCAAGTGAAAAAGCGCCGATACCGTAAACAATGCCGAAGTTAACAGCCTTCGCTCTGCTTCGCATTTGAGGAGTTACCATTTGAACAGGAAGGTTGAACACCTGAGAAGCGGTGATTGTATGAATATCCTCGCCGCTGTTAAATGCGTTTATCATATTTTCATCGCCCGAAAGGTCGGAAAGAACACGAAGTTCAATTTGGCTGTAGTCGGCATCAACAAGCTTTTTGCCCTCGCCTGCAATAAAAAATTTTCGCATTTGACTGCCGAGTTCCGTCCTAATAGGAATGTTTTGAAGATTAGGTTCAAGCGATGAAATTCTGCCCGTTCTCGTTTCAACCTGATTAAACCTTGTATGAATTCTGCCGTCGTCTGCTATAACTTTTAAAAGTCCGTCACAGTATGTTGATTTAAGCTTTGAAAGCGAGCGATACTCAAGTATTTGACTTACGGCAGGATGTTCGTTTACCAAACTTTCAAGCACTTCGGCATTGGTTGAGTAGCCTGTTTTTGTTTTCTTCTTGCACGGAAGTTCAAGCTTTTCAAAAAGCGCAACGCCGAGCTGTTTTGGCGAATTGATATTAAACTCATATCCCACACTTTCATAAATGGAAGAAGTCAAATCATTAAGCCTTTCGCCGAGCATTTTGCCAAACGCTTCAATACCGTCTTTGTCAACCTCAAAACCGACGCTTTCCATTTTTGCAAGCACTTTTGAAAGCGGAAGCTCAATTTCTTCAAGAAGCGCTCTTTCATCGGCTTCGTCAATAAGCTTGTCCGTCTTTTCAAAAAGAGGTTTGATTACGCTTGCAAGTTCAACCGTTTCATCCTTAGTGCCGAGAGAGTTAAGATATTCCGGAATTTTGACATTATATTCAAGGCAAAGGTGAGCAATGTCGTACTTGCTGTCACTCGGCCGCAAAAGATAAGCACTGAGCATTAAGTCGCCCTTAACGCTTTTAAGGTCAACTCCCAATTTGCACGCAAGTCGGTGAAGTTCTTTAGTATTAAAGCTGTATTTGCTTATGCTTTCATCTTCAAAAAAGGCTTTCACAAAGTTGCCGTATTCCTCGTTGTCATAAGGAGCACAAATAATTTCATCGTCAAACGAAAAGTACAAATCGCCCACTCCGCCGTCAACAATAACAGGGTAAAAATAAGCGTTGCCGCCTTTAAGTTTTGAAAGCAAATCGGTAAGATTTTCGCATCTTTCAAAGCTTAATTTTCTCTCTTTTTTCTCCTCAGTTTCAACTGCTTCAACCTTATTGGGGTCAAGATTAAATTTTGGAATAAGAGAAAAAAGTTCAAGCCTTACGAACTGAGAAACTGCCTTTTGCTCATTTCTGTCAGCCACAACATAGGCGCTAATATCGGTGTCAATCGGTGCTTCGGTACTGATTGTGCCGAGTTTGAGCGAAAGGTACGCTTTTTCCTTATCGTTTGCAAGCTTAGTTTTAACGCCGGGTTTAATTTCAAGTTCATCGAGATTATCGTAAATATAATCAATATTATGGAAACGGGCAATAAGGTCAAGCGCAGTTTTAGCGCCGACACCGGCAACACCCGGAATATTGTCCGAACTGTCACCCTGCAATGCTTTAACCTGGATAAGTTCCTGCGCAGTTACACCGTATTCCTCGTCAATCGCTTTTTCATCGTAAATATCGGTCACTGCCTGACCCATTTTAGTCCTTGCAAGGAGCACTTTTGTACCACCCCACGCAAGTTGGAGCGAATCACGGTCACCCGTTGCAATAAAACATTCGTCACCGTTTTTCCTGCAAGCGGCGGCAAGAGTACCGAGAATATCATCCGCTTCCCATCCCTCTTTTTCAATAGTTTTGATACCGAGAGAATGGAGAAGTTCTTTAAGTATGGGCATCTGCGCCCTGAGTTCCTCCGGCATACCCTTGCGCCCTGCTTTGTATTCATCATACATCTTATGCCTGAAAGTGGGTGCATGAACATCAAAAGCAACGCAAACGGCGTCGGGAGAGCAGATATCCTCAAGCTTCAAAAGAATATTTAAAAAACCGTAAACAGCATTTGTATATTCGCCGTTTTTGGTTGTTAAAAGTTTAATGCCGTAAAAAGCACGGTTGACGATACTGTTACCGTCCAAAACAAGAAGTTTCATTTTCTCTTTTTCCTTTATTTAAAATCATAATATTATATCATATATAAAATAAAAAGTAAACAAAGTTTAACTTACGAGCACTGTTTGCCGCTACAATATTCAAATACAGTCTGTAATTTGCGCATTTACAAAACACACTCTTTGTGCTATATTAATTAGAAGTAAAAATAAAAGGTAAATACTATGAAAATTAAAGATATTGAATTTGAAAACAATATATTTTTAGCACCTATGGCAGGCATTGCCGACAGAGCTTTCAGAGAGCTTTGCATAAATTTCGGCGCAGGATATACAGTAACGGAAATGGTTTCGTCAAAAGGCTTGACTATGGGTGACAAAAAAAGCAGCGAGCTTTTAACTCTCGGCGAGATTGAGAACCCGGCAGGCGCTCAAATCTTTGGCGACGACCCACAAATTATGGCTGAGGCGGCTGTCAAATGCCTTGACTTTCATCCGCAAATCATTGATATAAATATGGGTTGCCCTGCTCCTAAAATCGCTATGAACGGCGGCGGCGCAAGTCTTATGAAAAATCCAAAGCTTGCAGGTGAAATTGTTAAAGCAGTGAGTGAAGCCGTGTCTGTTCCTGTCACTGTTAAAATAAGAAAAGGCTGGGACGACGAGAGTGTAACAGCAGTTGAACTTGCACAAATTGCAGAGCAAAACGGTGCTTCGGCAATCACGGTTCACGGCAGAACGAGGATGCAGATGTACTCGGGCAAAGTTGACTACGACATCATTGCAAAAGTTAAAAAAGCCGTGTCAATTCCCGTTATCGGCAACGGTGACATAACGGATGAACAGAGTGCGACAATTATGCTTGAAAAAACAAATTGTGACGCTATTATGATTGGCAGAGGTGCTCTCGGGAACCCATGGATTTTCAGAAAAATCAATGCATATCTCGGCGAATGCAGAGTTTTGCCCGAGGTCGGAATTAACGAAAAAATGGTTGTTATGCTAAAGCATATTCAAAAAATCATTGAATACAAAGGCGAATACACAGCTATGAGAGAGGCAAGGCACCACGCCGCATATTACACAAAAGGTATCAGAGGCGGTGCGGCTTTAAGAAAAGAAATCAGCACCTTTGAGCATTTTGAACAGCTTGAAGAATTGGCATATAAAATTGCAAAGGAAAATGAATAATGATTTTTAAAAACTGTACTTTTTATAACGAAAATTTTGAAAAAGAATTTGGCGACATTGAAGTAGAAAACGGCAAAATCAAGCAAATAGGAATAATCGAAAAAGACGGCAAAGATATGAGCGGATGTATACTTATTCCGGGCTTTATCGATGTACATATTCACGGCTGTGCAGGCGGTGACGCTTCTGACGCCGACAAAGACGGGCTTAAAAAAATGGCAGAAGAACTTGCAAAGCACGGCGTTACTTCTTTTTGCCCAACTTCTATGACTTTGCCGAAAGACAGGCTTAAAAAAATAGTTGAAACCATAAGCGGATATAAAAAAGAGGCTCAAAGCGGTTCAAAAATAGCAGGCATTAACCTTGAAGGACCGTTTATTGCAATGAGTAAAAAGGGTGCACAAAACGCCGAATATGTAAGGGGTGGAACTGTTGAAGAATTTGACGACCTTTACACAAAAAGCAACTCTCTCATCAAGCTTATTACCATCGCACCGGAAGCATTTGAAAGTGAAGAATTTATAAAACACGCAAGCAAGTTTGCAAATGTTTCAATCGGTCACTCGGCGGCGAATGCAGAAGAGTGCAAAAAATCGATTGAAAGCGGCATTAACCACGCAACTCACCTTTTCAATGCCATGACACCTATGAATCACAGAGAAGCAGGAATTGTCGGAACAGTGCTTGACGACGAAAGAGTGATGTGTGAGCTTATTTGTGACGGCGGTCATATTTGCCCTGCCGTGCTTAGAAATGCATTTAAAATTTTGGGTGAAGACAGAGCGGTTGTTATCAGCGACTCTATGCGTGGCGCAGGTCTTGGCGAGGGTGAATTTGAGCTCGGCGGTCAGGCTGTATATGTTGAAAAAAACGGCAAATACGCAGTACTTGAAGACGGCACTATCGCTGCTTCAATTTCTAACATTCACCGTGAATTTAAAAATCTTATTGATTTCGGTATTGATTTTAAAACAGCGCTAAAATCTTGTACAATAAACCCTGCAAAATCAATCGGTGAGGATAAAAATATCGGCTCAATAGCAGTCGGCAAATGCGCAGACTTTGTATTTCTTAACGAAAACTTAGATATTAAAGAGGTATATATTAATGGAACACTCGCTTAACATTGCTCTTATTGAGCCTGAAATTCCGCAAAATACGGGCAACATTGCAAGAACTTGTGCGGCAACGGGCGCAAGGCTTCATCTTGTAGGTCCTATGGGTTTTACAATTACGGACAAGCAGGTTAAAAGAGCAGGGCTTGACTATTGGGACAAGCTTGACATAAGCTATTATGACAGCATAGATGAATTTTTTGAAAAAAACAAAGGAGCAAAATTTTACTATTTTTCAACCAAAGCGGAAATTGCTCATTCCGATATGGAATATGAAAACGGAGCATTTCTCGTTTTCGGCAAGGAAACAAAGGGCTTGCCGGAGGAACTTTTAAAAGCAAACCACGACACCTGCGTAAGACTTCCTATGCGTGGAATAATAAGAAGCCTCAACCTTTCAAACGCAGTTGCAGTCGGCACATACGAAGTGCTTAGGCAGTGGGGATACCCAAAACTTTCACAGAAGGGTAAGCTTACAAAATATGAGTGGTAAATTATAGTTTATAATAGGTTGACGGCTACGCCACATTATAGTTTTTCTCTCCCTCAGTCAACAAAGTTGACAGCTCCCTCATCAGATGGAGCCGAGTTTTCTTGCTTCCCTCTGACGAGGGAAGTGGCGGCTTCGCCGTCGATAGGAGAGAAACCGATGTTAAGATAAACTATAATTTATATCATATTGCATTGCTATTCTTATTGTGCTAAAATAAAAGCATATTAAATCAAGGAGATTTCATATTATGAGTGAAGAAAAGAAAGCAAAAGGCGGGGTTTGGCAATTTATAAAATTTGCGCTTTTTTCTGCCTCCGCAGGTATTATTCAAGTGCTCAGTTTTACGCTTATGAGTGAAGTTATTATTAAACTTCCCGCTTTGCAAAATCTTATGAACACAAATGCTGCTTTTGCAAAAATTATGAGCAACGAATACGGACCGATGTATCTTATTGCACTTATTCTTTCAGTTTTATGGAACTTCACATTTAACCGTAAATTCACATTCAAGTCGGCAAACAATGTGCCTGTTGCCATGCTTAAAGTATTTGCATTTTATCTTGTGTTTACTCCTATTTCAACACTGCTCGGCAATCATTTCACCGCAAAATTTGCCGACATTTCAGCAATTAACTACATAGTTTTGGGTTGCACAATGGCATGCAATATGATTACCGAATTTCTTTATGACAAGTTTGTTGTTTTTAAAGGAAGCGAAAACACGGCGGTTAAAGAAAAATAAGCCTTTATGCAAAAGAACCACGAAGTTTTTACCTCGTGGTTCTTATTTTTTATTTGATTATTTGGTTATAACTTGCCATTCACTGCAAAGCATCTCAAGACTTCGGCTTGCATTCGCAGGACTTGTTGACGGCAGGCAAACAGCCTTAATACCTGTTTTTTCTTCAAGATATTTTTTATATAAAGCGTCTGCTTTTTTACCGTTCGTTATTATTTTTGTGATTTTGGTTTCATTAATGATTTTGCAAATATCGTTTGGCACAACATTTTTAATACTGCTGTCTGACGAGCCGACTATATCGCAACTGAAAACAACATCCCAAAGCGCAATATTATTTTGAAGAAGCATTTTCTTTTTATCCTCAATCGTTTTTGGAATTTCCCAATTTAAAACGAAAGCCAAAACTTTCCAAAACCTGTTTTGAGGATGAGCGTAAAAAAATCTTTCTTCCCTTGACTTAACACTCGGAAACGAGCCTAAAATAAGCACTTTTGAATTGTCGTCATAAACGGGAGAAATAGTGTGAAGTGTCATCTTCTTCCGCCTCTTACCTGTGCCTCAAGTTCTTTGATAATATTTTCAACATAAGTTTCGGCAAAATCATTATTATAAATATAAGAATTTTCTATCAAATAATCTCTTAAATTGAGCAAGTCGTTATAAAATTCTCTGTTTTTAATAAGGCAAAACCATTCGCCTATAAAACTTTCCGGATTGTCTTCATTTTTAAACAAAAAGCCGCATACATTTACTGTGCCGTTTCGCTCAATTTGCATATCATAACTGTTATATTTAAGTTTGACCGGGTTAAACATTAATGATGCAAAGTGCTCTTTACATTCAAAATTAGCCTTAATCTTTTTAAGTATTTTAATTCTGCCCTCAACATTAATCGGCAAAAGATATTTTTGAGGAATTTCGTGAATACGACCGTTTGAAGCAAAAAAGTTTAAAGAGTCCATATCGAGAAAATTGGTATATCTTGAAAAATCTACATTGTAATGATTGATTACAGCTTGAATCAGTGCTTCTTTATTTGGCAAATTGGGTGCGGCATTTTTTGAAAGAACATCATAATCGAGAAGCGGAGTTACACAAAAATAAGGAGTAAAGCAAAGGATAGGTACATCATCGTGGAAAGTTGTGAAAACACGCATTAAATCAACTGCGTTATTACAGCGAAAAGCAGATTTCACGCCCGAATCATAAAGCTTCATAAACTTTTGAATGTGAATATTGATTATATCTTCATCCGTTGTAACTACAGCGTTATTAAAGAGTGAATCAAAAAGAATTAACTTTTTATCCGTGATTAAAAAGTATGAAAAAAGATTTCCTGTTTCCATACTGTCAATGTCAACATTTTCAATAACGGAAATGTTTGTGTAACCAAGTTCAGCCAAATTAAACATTGTAAAAAATGTACTTATATTGCGTGTATCTTCGCCGTCATCTGTAAAAAAGATGTGCTTATAGTCTTTGTTTTTATTGCAGTCAAGGCTCATAAAATGATAAAGCACATCTATAGCTTCTTCGCTTGTTGCAGGAATATTGGCATAAACAAATGAAATATCATCACTGTTTGAAAGCATATTATATATAAGCGAAAGAACGCTCAGTTTGCCGAAATGCATTCTTTTTTCTTCGTCAACTTCAATAGGAACAATGCACTCGTTTCTTCTTGTTTTTCTTTCAACAAGGGAAATGAAGTGTTTAATTCTTTTTATTTCGTCATTTGAAAAATTCTTCTTACTGTAAAGTGATTTTAATGTTTCAACTTGGCTTGCATTGAAAACGCCCGAATCAATAATATTGTCAAACTTTGCTTTTGAAAGATTCTTTTTGCCGGAAAGGACATTGCTCAGCCAAGAACGATTGATATTGCACTTTTGTGCAAAACTTGTGATAGAATAACCGCTTTTTTCAATATTTTCTCTTAATGCTTCGTTAAAATCAGCCAAATTCTTTCTCCTGTTTCTATGATAATAATAAAATATTATACTATTGCGAGCATTAAATTTCAAGTTGCAATTCGCTTAATGTCTATTATTTTGGCTATGCAAATTTTTTCTCTTGCATTTTTTTAACAAAAAGAATATAATAACTCCTGTCAGTTCGCAAAATCCTGACCAGTGTCGCAACCGGCGGCACTTCTAAAAACAAAACTAAGGAGAAAACAGAATATGAAAAAAATGAACAAAAAAGTCACTTTCATTGTGCAAACGGCAATTATTGCGGCGCTTTATGCGGCACTCACCTACGCTCAAAACTTTTTGCTTCCCGGCACTACTTCGGCGGCAATTCAGTTTAGAGTAAGTGAGGCGTTAAATGTTTTGGCACTCTTTACCCCTGCTGCTATTCCGGGTTTAACTCTCGGCTGCGTGCTTTCAAACCTTTACAATATCGGCTCAGGCTTGCCGCTTGATATGATATTCGGCTCCCTCGCAACTTTGGGTGCCACAACGGCTATGTATTTGCTCAAAAATGTTAAAATTAAAACTTTCCCGCTTCTTGCGCTTCTTATGCCTGCGCTTTTCAACGGCATAATTGTCGGCTGGGAAATTGAAGTATTTTTTATCGAGGGCAAATTCCACTTTGCAAGTTTCCTTACACAAGGCGGTTTCGTTGCACTCGGTGAACTTGGTGTTATGCTTGTGCTCGGCACAATTTTCTATTATGTAATCGTCGGCAGAAAGCTTGACAAAAAAGTATTTTCAAAAGTAAATAATTAAGATTTTGCATAAGTAAAGACCGCTTGAATTTCAAGCGGTCTTTGTTTTTTACAGACAATATTAAAATTATAATTTACTCGCCCAAACCGTTTTCATCAAAATTGAGAATGGTTGAAATGATAACTTCATAACCTGTTTTGATTGCTTCCGGGTTAAGGCGGTCGGCTGTATCACGGCGGTTGTGGTAGTAATCAGCCGGTGCCGGGTCCATAGCGGCAAGGCAAGTTGCCTCAATACCTGCCTGAGAGAAAGCTGCAGCGTCGGAAGAACCGAAGAACACGCTTGCATACTTGAGGTCGTTGTGACCTGCTTCTTTAGCAGAGTCCATAACAAGCTTGCTGAGTTTAGGACTGTTTTTAACCAGACTTGTCATATCTCTATTATAAACATTAAGATATTCAAGGTCTGTAAGAGTATCAACACAAAGAACGGCAGTTTCAACACCGCTTTTTGTATATTCGTCAAAGTGGTCTTTTGCCCACTGCTTACAGCCACGAAGACCTGCTTCCTCGCCGTCGGTAATCATAGCGCAAACTTCTGTGTTTTCAAAATCAATGCCTGCCATATCGAGCATACGAAGTGCGCAAACAGCGGCATAAGTACCTGTAAGGTTATCGTTAGCGCCCGGTGAAATAGTTTTAAAATCAACAAATAAGAAAAGCGGAATCATACCGAGAGCGGTTACATAATGGAAAATATAACTGTAATTTACCATAAAATCGCCGAATGAACCCATATCAACGAAGTTGGCAACAATAGCAATAACGCTCAAAATAAACGAGATTACGGCGCTGCCGATTGCCCAGCCCATAAATATACCCATAAGAGGGAATTTTTTACCGTAAAGAATATGGCGCCATTCATAAGCCGCATCAATATGACCGCTGATAACGATTCTTCTTTTAACATCTCCCCTTGGCTTTCTTACGCCGACAAGATTATGACCTTCAACTTTTTTGTAAAAAGGGTCCATAAATTGCTTATAGAGAAGAAATTCAAGCACTGTAATTAAAAGACCTACAAAAACAAAACCGCAAACAATACACTGCGCAACAAATGCAGGAATTACGCTTACATATGTTAAAACTGCGCAAACAACTACTGCAAGAAAGATTGCCACAGATACAAGTTTTGTAAAATGCAGAAATGCTTTTGGCGCCATTTTGTAAGATTCAAAATGAGATTCGTCACAAAATGTGTCAAGTTCCTTTTTAAGATGTTTTTGAGCAGAATAACAATTATCACTGCCCGATTCACGAGGACCGTACTTTTTGATTACATTTGTAATTTCTTTTACAGAGTAGTCAACATTTTCCTTGATAACTGCCTGTGGAAAATTTGCAAACTTCATTATTTTTCTCCTTGACTGATATATTTTTTGTTGAGTTTAACTTCAAGGTGAGTGTCACCGAATTTAAACTCTTTTTTGATTTTTGACTTCAAGAGCCATTTTTTAGGCATAGCTACGCTGTCAACCGCATAACTCAAACCCAAATATTCAAAATACGGCTTAAACTTTTCAAGCCTTGCCATAAATGAATCAAAACCGCACTTATCCTTTGGCGACCAAGCAACTTCGGCAAGCGCCTGAGTTCTCGGATACATAAACACCTCAAGTTTTTCCGGGCAATCTGTCCACTCGGTCCAGTTTTGAGCCTCAATGCCCAGAATATTCTTTTCACTTTCAGGCTTGATACCAAAGTGTTCATAAGAATAATTGTATGTATTTTTAAGTGAATATTGGGCATAAGTCATATCAAAGTAGAATGACTGGTGATTAGATAAAATGATATTATTGCCGTTATTTGCCCAATCTCTTGCCCTCGGGTCTTTTTTAGGCGTCCAATACTGACAAATGGTTGACTTGTCAAGGCTCTTGGCTTTGAGTATCTCATTCCAGCCGATAAGTCTTTTGCCCTTTGATTTGAGCAAAGCAAGAATTTGGTTATTAAACCAACCCTGCAAATCTTCCTCGTTTTTAAGATTATTTTCTTCGATTCTCTTTTGGCAACAAGGACACTTTTTCCATTCATCCTTTGGTGCTTCGTCGCCGCCGATATGAAAATAAGGCGCCGGGAAAAGCTCACAAAGTTCATCAATAATATCTTTTACAAATTCAATAGTTTCGTCCTTGCCCGGACAAATAGGTCTGTTCCAGTCAAAAATTCTAAGTTTTCTTGTAGGGATAGCACCTCCGAAGTAACCCGGAACATCCCTGTTAAGTTCACGGCACGCAAGCCACGGATAAGCGGCAATGGCAGCGGCACAGTGAGCAGGAAAATCAATCTCCGGCACTATGGTAATACCTCTTTCCGCCGCATATTCAACGATTTCTTTAATATCGTCCTGAGTATAGAAGCCCGAATATTCTTCATTGATAATATCGGTGCTTCCCCAACCGTGAATTTGAGTATATGCACGCTTTGAGCCGATTTCGGTCAAAAGCGGATATTTTTTAATTTCAACTCTCCAGCCTTGGTCGTCGGTCAAATGCCAATGAAAAACATTAAGTTTCATCATAAACATCATATCAAGCATTTTTTTGACATACTCTTTGCCAAAGAAATGTCGGCTTTCATCAAGCTGAAGGCCACGCCAAGAAAACCTCGGCTTATCATTAATAACACAACAAGGAATTTCTTTTGAGCCAAGTTCGGCACGGCTGAGCTGACGAAGCGTTTGAAGCGCATAATAAGCGCCAACCTCACTTGAAGCTTTAATTATAATTTCATTTTCATTTACTTCAAGTTTGTATTCCTCATTGTCAAGTAAAGAATCTTTTTTGATTTTAAGCTTAGCGTCTTGACCCCTTTCAAGCTTTAAAAGTCCAAGATTAAAATCAGTTTCGACCTTTAAATCAGATTCTATCGCAAACACACCGTTCTTTTCCTGAGCGTAGTATGCAAGCGGTATCAACTGTAGCATAAAAATTCTCTCCTTAAAAATATTTATAATGATTATGTTTTACCACATTATTTAATTCTATCATAATATGATATAAAACACAACCATTTAGCAATTTTGTAAATGATTATTAATAATTAGGAGAGAATATAATCGGCAACTTCGTTTAAACTGTCTAAAATAGGAATATTAAATTTACTGAGCCTTTCCTTGCTTTGGTGACCGAAGCTTACAAATACGCAATCGCACCCGACTGCATTTGCCACTTCTAAATCATGGTCGGTATCGCCCACAAATAAAACCTCTTTTGCGTCAATATTATTTTGAGCAAACCATTTTTTCGCAATATCTACTTTGCCGATTGCATAGTCGTCATCTATTCCGAGAATTTCTGCAAATTCGTCGGCAATTTTGAATTTTTCAATTTGATTTTTCAACCTGTTTTTTTCGCAAGCGGAAACGATAATTTGATTGACTCCTAAAGAATTAAGTTTCCTTAACACTTCTTTGGCTTCTTTATTAAGATTTGCCGTATACTGAAGCTTTGTATAGATATAAACATAGATTTTTGCAAGTTCGTCAAAACTGTGTTTTGCAAAATCAAAGCCTGCCGATATGTAATAATCACTCACCGGAAAGCAAAATATTTCTTTATAAAGTTTTACATCAACTCTGTTTTCATATCCCGTTTTTTCAAGCATATAGTTAACGGCATCAACGCTTATTTGGACATCATCAAAAAGCGTTCCGTTCCAGTCCCAAACAATATATTTATAATTCATTTTTCTCCTCAGCTTTTTGCTTTTCGCTTACATAAGTGTTATTTGCAGGGAAAATATCCGCAACATCGGTAATTGATATGTAAGCCTTCGGGTCAAGAGAGTGAACAATTTCTCTCATTTTACCTATTTGGAAACGGTTGAGCACAAAATAAATAACGCTTTTGTTTTCATTTGAATAATAGCCTTTAGCATCATAAAATGTGATACCGTTTTCAAACTGAGCGGAAAGCTTTTCACAAATTTCTTCCTGCTTATTTGTTATAATCATTGCAGATTTTGAACGGTCAAAGCCCTCGATAAAATAGTCGACCGTTTTAAGTGCAACAACATAAGCAACGATTGAATAAAGCGGCAATATCCAGCTGCTAAACACAATGCCGCATATTACATATAATATCACATTATATATCATAACGAAAGTGCCGACAGTAATCGAAAGCTTTTTTGCAAAAATAACGGCAAGAACCTCAATACCGTCCATAGCACCGCCGAAACGAATTGCAAGACCGCTGCCGACACCCGAAATGAGTCCGCCGAAAATTGCACACAAAAACAAGTCATCCTTTGCAAGCGGCGAAAAAGTTGCCACATCAACAGGAAGAACATCTGTTATAAGAAAAGCCGACAGAGAATATATGCCGACAACGAAAAGAGAATAAATCGTAAATTCTATTCCCTGCTTTTTTGCTCCGAAAATAAATATAGGCAAATTTAAAATCACAAGAAAAACAGACAAAGTAAGCTTTTGAGGTGTGATTTGTGACAAAAACATTGAAGTGCCCGATATTCCGCTGTCAAACAAACCTACGGGTTGAAGAAATATTGTGACCCCTATGCTGTTTATTATTCCTGCAAAAAAGAGGGCAACAAAATTTTTAATTTTCAGATTTTTTATAAATCGCATATACTCTCCTTTCATATTAAAGACAAAAGGACTGTCGCAAAAGGCAGTCCTTTTTTAATTATAAGTTTACAGCTTTCCTCTCAAAAACAGAGAGAAGCCTTTATAAGATTATCAGTTATCGGAATTTGTTGTGGTTTCTGAAGAACTGTCACCCTTAGATTCCATAAGTTTACAATCAACTTCACTGATTTTAATTTCATTATTTTCAATTCTTGCAATAGTAAGCTTAACTGTATCGCCCGGCTTTGAATCTGACAAAATAGAAGTCATAACATCGGTTGAAGTCATAGTTTTGCCGTTGATTGCAACAATCATATCGTACTGCTTAACATCCTTGCTTGCAAGGTCCGATGAACCGTCAACAGAGTTAATAACCATCGTACCTTCTGCATCTTTATAACCCTTTTGTTCAAGAGCGGAAAGGATAGCCGAATAGTTGCTGTACTTTGTAAGAGGAACATAAGTTACGCCAATCTTTGCTCTGCCCTCAACATAGCCCGATTTAATAAGGCTGTTTGCGGTTGCAACGGCAGTTTCAGACGGAACGGCAAAGCCCATACCCTCATACTCTGTTGCGGCAATTTTTGACGAGTTGATACCGATAACCTGACCCTGCATATTAAAGAGTGCACCGCCGCTGTTACCCGGGTTGATAGCTGCGTCAACCTGGATACATTTGTTATCATAACCGATATTTGAAGAAATAGGTCTGTCAAGAGCTGAAATATAACCGCTTGTAAGCGAGTTCATAAACTCAAGACCGCCCGGGCAACCGATTGCAATAACCTGCTCACCTACTGCAAGCTTGTCGCTGTTTGCAAATTCCGCAACCTGCAAGCCTGTTGCATTGATTGAAAGAACGCCGATATCAGTTTGGCTGTCATAGGCAACCATTGTTGCGTCATATTCCTTTTTGTTATTAAGAGTTACGGTAAACTTAGTACCGTCACTGATAACATGAGCACAGGTAAGAATATATGTTTTACCGTTGCTTTCCGACATAATTACGCCTGAGCCTTCGCCTGATTCCTTAGGTTCTGAACTGTTTGAGCCCGAATTGCCGTTACCGTAATTATAAAAATAATTGTATGCATCTTGCTGCTGTGAATAAACAGTAATACCGACGCAAGAGTCCATAACCTTTTGAGCAACACCCGCAACAGTTAAATTACCGCTGCTGTCCTTAGTTTCAACTGCGCCGCTGTCCTTTGTTTTGACATCACTGTTTGAACTTTGCGACTGAGTTGTTGAATCACTGCCGCTTGTAATTTTGTTTGTGTCAATAACTCCGGTAACACCGAGCACAACGCCGACGACTGCTACAAAAGCACAGAGAACAAGAATAATTGCAACAACTTTGCCTGCATTGCCCTTTTTAGGCGGCTTTGGAGAATTGTTGTTATTGCTCGGTTCGCTGTTATACTCTGTTTGAGCATTTGAATTGTCGCTTTTAGGCGGCTGATAATAGTTGCCGCTGTTTGATGAATTTTGCTGATTATTGTTTACATAAGAATAGTGATAAGTTGAATTATTATCGGCATTATCATTTTGCGCAGGGTTATAATATGTGCCGCTTTGATTTGGCTGATAATAGTCAGGTCTTGCCTGCTCGTTCTTTTTTTCTTCGTCAAAATCACTCATTATTGTTTATCTCCTTTTTTATAGACCGGGTTGTATGCCTTTGGAAGTTTAAACACAAATTCTGCCGAATTTTCATCTTCGCTTTGCGCATAAATTGTACCGCTGTGCATTTCAACCATCATCTTTACAATATATAACCCCAAACCTGCACCCTTGGCGTCAAGTCCTCTTGATTTATCAACCTTATAAAATCTTTGGAATACTTTTGAAAGTTCTTCCTTTTGAATACCTATACCGCTGTTTTTGATGTGCACTTCAACGCTTTGCTCGTTTTCAAACATTTTGACATTGATATATCCCTTTTCGTTTGTAAACTTAACTGCGTTGTCAAAAATATTATAGATAACCTGATAAATCATATCCCTATCCGCAGTGATAAAGGTAGGGTTTAAATCTTCAAGACCTGTAATTTCAATATTCTTTTCCTCAATCTTTTGCTCAAAGGTTAAAAGAATATGTATTATTTGGTCTGAAATATCGTATTTTTGCGGTTTCATTTCAAAACTGCCCGATTCTATTTTGCTCATATTAAGCATCGTTACTACAAGTCGGGTAAGTCTTTTTATTTCGCCGCTGACAATTTCGAGATAATAGTCTTCCTTTTCTTTTGGTATTGTTCCGTCAAGTATGCCGTCAATAAAGCCGCCGATTGAAGTCATCGGAGTTCGAAGCTCGTGCGATACATTAGACACAAAGCTTCGCCTTGACGATTCAAGCGTGTCAAGAGCGTCCGCCATATCGTTAAACGCTTTGCCAAGCTCAGCAAGTTCATCGCAGCCCTTAACTTTAACTCTGTAAGAAAAGTCACCGATTGCAAACTGCTTTGCCGCTTTACTCATATCACGAAGCGGTGAAACAAAGCTTCTTGTAAGCTGCCAAATGCAAACGAAACCTAAAAGCAGGCACAAAATCGCACTGCCCATAAACATCCTAAACACTGCGTGAACCAAGGATGCAGAACTCGTTGCACTTGTTGCGAAAACAGAACCGATAATTTGATTACTGCTGTAAATCGGGCAGCCGACAATATACGAACGCTGATTGCTGATGACGCCGCTGCCCACATAACTGCTTTCATACACCTGCTGCAAAATAGAGTCGCTTATATTATAATTAGTATGATACGAGCAAGTGCCGAATTTGCCGAAAAACGGGAGCGAGTCGGCTCTTTCCTTACACAAAATCACATTTCCCTCAACATCGCAAACAAAAATATCTGCATCAACCGAGTTTGAAATGATTTTAAGTGCACGGCAAATCATCTCTTTTTCGTTTGAATATGTATCGTTCATATCGGAAACGAGAAGATTTGAATTAACGCTGTTTGCAATCGACTGCGCATTTTCCATAAGCAAATCGGTAGTCTGCTTTTGAGTATACGCACCGACCAAAACGGTAAGCGTAGTGCCGAGAATGGTAAGCACAATAAGCATAATTGCCGAGAACAACAAAAAGTATTTAGCAAAAATATTATCCTTCAATGTCTTTTTTGGAGGCAAATCCATTTTTGTCATAACTTTGTTCCCTGATTATTCTTTTGTTTCAAATTTGTATCCTACACCCCAAACGGTTTTAAGTGACCATTTATCGGATACACCCTCAAGTTTTTCACGAAGTCTTTTAACATGAACATCAACTGTTCTTGAGTCACCATAGTAGTCAAATCCCCAAACCTCGTCAAGAAGCTGGTCACGAGTGTAAACCCTGTTAGGGTTTGAAGCAAAATGATAAATAAGCTCAAGTTCTTTAGGAGGTGTGTCAACAGGCACTCCCTTAACTTTAAGTTCATAGTTAACAATATTGATTTCAAGATTGTCGTAAGTAACAATCTTCTTGCTGTTTTCTTCTGCTTCCGAGTTGCCGCTGCTTCTACGAAGCACTGCTTTAACTCTTGCCATAACTTCTTTTGCGTCAAACGGTTTTGTTACATAGTCATCTGCACCGAGTTCAAGACCAAGTACCTTGTCAAAAGTTTCACCCTTAGCAGTAAGCATAATGATAGGTGTATTAGAAGTTTTCCTGATTTCACGACAAACCTGCCAACCGTCCATCTTAGGAAGCATAATATCAAGAAGGACAAGTTCAGGTGCTTTTGACTGGAACATTTCAACTGCTTCCTGCCCGTCATTAGCAACAAAAACAGAATATCCGTCATTTTCCAAATAGAGTTTTAAAAGCTCGCAAATGTTGCGGTCATCGTCTACGACTAAAATTTTTGTTCCCATAATGTTTCTCCTTTGCTTTGTTGATATCATTTTATCACTGCTTAGTGATGATTTTTTGTTGTTTTAGTTAACATTTTTTAAAATTTATAAATAAATTTTGAATTAATTTCCATAAATTATTGTTTGGCGGGCGAATGATATTCGCCCCTACGGTGATTTTTCTATTTTAAATAATCTAAAATGATAAGATTTTCGTAATCTCTCCTATCGACGGCAAAGCCGCCACTTCCCTCGACAGTGGGAAGCAAGAAAATTAGTACGACTAAGGTTGCGAAGAAGTAGTCAGAATTGGATTTTTAGGGAAGGGTGCTGTACGATGGTACTGCCCCTGACCTAAAAATTCAAAGCACCCAACGATACGATTACGGTATCTTTAGATACCTAAAATCGTATCGTTCCTGTGTTGTTGAAACAAATCATTTATTGTTTCATTTATTTTATTAGAAATAAATTTCTAATTGTTTAAAAAACGGGTGCGGTTATGGCTGCTTATTCACTACCGCAAACAATAATTTAATAGCAAAAAACTCTCAACCTATCGGCTGAGAGCTTTTATTTTTTATTAATTAAACTAAATATTAAATTTTAAATTATGAACTGATTAGTACATCGGTCTATACCTCGTATATTTAATGACCTATTCTAAAATACTGTTTATATTCAGTTAGTATTTAGATTAATTTACTAACCCATCGGACCGTACCTCGTTAAATTATTTTATATTATAGCATTCGCTACAGATTATCGGCAGGATAATCACGATTTTTTTATAAAAATCATATATACCTTTACTATTAAGTTTTTCGCACCCGATAGTAATTTACCAATTCTGCCGAATAACTTTTATATTATACTTCATAAAGCTTGTATCCGTTATAAGCAATTCCGTTTTGCTTCTGTCGATACATAAATTCCGTTATTTTATTGGGTTACTTCTCGGGTGCTTGTCTGATCTGGTTCAAGATCCATTGGACAAGCCTCCTTTCGCATACTGAACAAGTTAAGCGATAGAGATAAGCGGCAGGTTCTTCATTAACATTTTACTTTTCATTCCTCATCTTTCGTTTGCCTTTGTCTATCTCCTTTGTTCATCTACATATTAGCACGGCATTTAGTATTTGTCAATAGTTTTTTTGAATTTTTTTATATTTTTTTGTTAATTATAAACAATTAGTTAAAAATTGATTATAGTATTGACTATGGTGATAAAAGTATATATAATATTAAAGGTAACTTGATTAAGGAGGCTAATATATGGCTGAAAACGAAGAATACTATGAGCCTGACATCATCAGTGTAACAGATGACGACGGCAACGAATTACTTTTTGAGCTTCTCGAGAGGTACGAAACAGATGATGATGTTTATGTTGCAATTACTAAATATAATGAAACCGACGAAGATATTGTTGACGGTGATTATGAAGTAATTACTCTTAAAGTTCAAACAGATGACAACGGTGACGAATATCTTGTTGAAATTGAGGACGAGATAGAATACGAGCAAGTTTCCGATATTCTTATGCAAAAGATTGAGGAAAAGTTTGATGTTGAATATTTCGAGCCTGAACAGTAATAATATATAAAAGAATCTGCCCTTCTCGACAACCGCCGGCTTTAGTAACCCGAACAAGATTTATTAGGGATTTGTCTTCTTTGAAACGGGAATGCAGACCTCCCATTTGGATGCTGGTAGCACAAAGTGATAAGAGCTTAACCCACCTGCTTAGAATGCAGGTTATTGTCAGCCGACGGCGGCTGGGTGGATTTTTGATAAAAAGAAGTGAGAGTCTATTTTTAAGACCCTCACTTCTTTTTGTTATTTTTTAGGTTTCATTGCGTTATATGATGTTAAAACCGCTTCATCGGATATATTACAACCGAGTTCGTAAAGAGGCACTTTTGCAAAAATTTGCTCAAGCACATCAAAAAGATTTTCCATCTTAGCTTGATTAAGCTTTCTTACCGTTTGAGAAAAGATATTGAAAACTGCTTTGCTCGTTTCAGCCTTTTTAATATAATTTGTTTCGCTTCTGTTCAAAAAGCAAATACCTGCAAGTTTAACAACCTTCGGTGTGGAATAGTCATACTTTCCGCTCCAAGGGGTGCCGCAAGCGTAAACCGTGCCGTCAATCAAACGAATTGCCGGTTTATCGTCATTTAGAATATATGCCCTGTCGCCGAAATGTTTAAGCCAAAGCTCGGTATGAGTTGATTTACCCGTACCGCTGTCGGCAGAAAAAGCGTAAGCATAGTCGTCAACTACAACGCAGGAAGAGTGGAGCAATATACCGTTATAATTAATTAAATCGGTATAGAAATCGGAACCGGTTAGCATATATTCCCAATCGTCCTGAACGAGTTCCGGATGCTCAGCCATAGCGTCTTTCACTCTCTTTTCGTTAACATCAATAGTTATGTCTATATTTTTTTCATCCTGATTTTTTGCAAGGTACGGAATTGCCTGTTTTGCAGTTCTCCCCTTTTCATTTTTTATTTCGACTTTAAGACCTGCGATATCGTAAATCATAATTTCACCTTTTAAATTTATTACCTACATACATAATTAGTATAACGGAATAAATAATTTCCGTCAAGAGATAATATAGGGACTTTAAAATTTTAACGCTTGACTTTATAGAACATTTGTTTTATCATCTGTTATAGAATGTATGTTCGATAACGATTAGAACAGTTGGTGAAATGATTATGGAAAGGCAAATACTTCATATTGACTGCAACAAATTTTACGCAAGCGTTGAATGTTTTTTACATCCCCAATTAAAAAACAAACCCGTTGCCGTTGGCGGAAGTGAAGAAAGCAGGCACGGAATAATACTTACTAAAAACGAAATTGCATCAAAATACGGTTTAGTTGTAGGCGAACCTTTATGGAAAGCAAGGCAAAAATGCCCGAATTTAATAATAGTTCCTCCGAATTTTCCGATTTATATTGAATTTTCAAAAAAAGTGAGAAGAATTTTAGAAGATTATACAGATTTGATTGAACCGTTCGGACTTGACGAAAGTTGGATAGATGTTACGGGTGATTGGTACAAAAGCGGAAGAGAAATAGGCTTTGAGATTAAAGAGAGGATAAAAAAAGAAGTTGGAATAACGGTAAGCGTCGGCGTGAGTTTTAACAAGGTTTTTGCAAAGCTTGGCTCAGATTACAGAAAACCGGACGCAATAACCGTAATTTCAAGAAAAAACTACAAAAATATTGTTTGGCCTTTAAAATGCAGCGATATGATTATGATAGGCAGAGCAACAACAAAAAAGCTTAATTTTTACGGAATAAACACACTCGGTCAACTTGCCGACACCGACGAAGCCTTTTTAAAAAAGATACTCGGAAAAAACGGTGTTATGCTGAAAAGATATGCAAACGGTGAGGACAACGCACCGGTTAGGCACAAGGATATTGAACGAGAAGTTAAAAGCATAGGCAATGCCACGACCACCCCGAGAGATTTGGTAACAAACGAAGATGTTAAAATAATATTCAGTGTGCTTGCAGAAAGCGTTGCAAGACGAATGAGAGATTTGAATTTAAAAGGCACTACCCTATCAATTTATGTAAGAGATAAAGAATTAAACTCTTTTACAAGGCAATGCAAAATGAGTTCGCCTACTAATGTCAGCCTTGAAATTACAGACAATGCCATGAATCTTTTTATCGACAATTATGACTGGAAACTACCGATAAGAAGCCTTGGAATAAGTATGACTGACTTTGACTATGACGAAATTATACAATTTGATTTATCGAAATCGGTTGAAAAAAGAGAAAAACTTGAAAAGATTGACACGGCAGTTGACACGCTCAAAGACAGGTACGGCAATTTTTGCATACAACGGGGAATGCAGCTTATTGACACCGAACTTTCGCATTTCAACCCTTATGACGACCACACAATACACCCCATTTCACCGCTATAAACTATAAAATATGGTATAAATTGCTTTGGAATAATTTATGATTTTTATTTGAAATTCAAATTTTTATTTGCTATAATTTGCTCACACACTGAGTGTGAAATCGAAAAGGAGTTTTTCAAATGATAAGAAGAATTATTCATATAGATAAAGAAAAGTGCAACGGTTGCGGTGCCTGTGCAAATGCGTGCCACGAAGGTGCAATAGGTATGGTAAACGGCAAGGCTGAACTTTTAAGGGATGATTACTGCGACGGTCTTGGCGACTGCTTGCCTGCGTGTCCTACCGGTGCTATAACTTTCGTTGAAAGAGAAGCGCTTGAATATGACAAAGAAGCAGTCGAAGCAAATATGAAAAAGAAGCAAAACGAGGGCAAAAAAATATTTGGCGGTTGCCCGTCAAGCAGAATGCATATTTTTAATAAACCTCATGAAGATATAGAGAGCGGCGCAAATATTTCAATGATTTCTCAGCTTGGTCAATGGCCTTGCCAAATTAAACTTGTGCCTGTTAACGCACCTTATTTTGACAACGCCGATTTGCTCATTGCCGCCGACTGCACCGCTTACGCTTATGCAAATATGCACAGTGAATTTATGAAAGGCAAAATCACGCTTATCGGTTGTCCTAAGCTTGACGATATTGACTATAGCGAAAAGCTGACGGAAATAATCAGTCAAAATAATATAAAAAGCGTTACTGTTGTAAGAATGGAAGTGCCTTGCTGCGGCGGACTTGAATATGCCGCAACTAAAGCTATCAGGCAAAGCGGTAAATTTCTGCCATGGCATATTGTAACAATCAGCATTGACGGTAAAAAAATTAATAATTAGCATATAAATTATAATTCATATATCAAAAGGAGAACCTCTCGGCTCTCCTTTTCTTCTGACCAAGTGAAAGAAATCGCTTTCTTTGAACCTTTTACTTTCTTAAACTTCGCTGACTTTGGTTTTGAAGTCCTTTTAGAAGTAGAAGTATTTTTTGAAGTTGCATTTTCAGATGAAACATTAGTATTCAAGATTTTTTTAATGATGATATTTTCAGCGATATTGAGCAAGAAATAAAATAAAGACACTATGAATGTTGAATTTCATAGTGTCTTTATTATTTAGATAAAAATTCTTGATAAAAAACTTAAACTTCCTTACCGTTATCGAATTTTTCAAGAGCTTTAACGCTGATAGCGAAGCAATCGGCAAGACCCTGGAGGTTCATATTATCGTATGTATCTCTTCTTGTATGATAATAATCTTCAAGCTTATGGTTAAGACCGGTTACACCTGTTGCACGGAAGCCTGCCTGAGCGAAAGCGGCTGAATCGGTAGCACCGCCGAGAGGAGGAACCCAACCCTTTTTGCAAGGGATGTTGAGGTCTGCCGCAGATTCCATAAAGAGGTCGGAAACTGCCTTATCAACCTTAACAGTACCGTTAAGGTCACGATAGTTTGTCATAAGATATTTAGGGTCGTGAATTGTGTCATAAGAAAGAATGATAGTAGGAACATCGTCAAACTCGCCCTTATGAGCTTCACACCAAGCCTTTGAACCACGAAGACCTGCTTCCTCACTGCCTGAAAGAATAACGCCTACTTCTGTATTTTCAAGAGTGATACCCTGGTCGTGGAGTGCTTTAAGAACAGCGATACCCATATAACAACCCGAAAGGTTATCGTTAGCGCCATCAACAACTCTTTTTTCATTCCACATCCAATAAAGACCGATAAGAAAAGGAACGAAGATAAGACCCCAAAGAGCCATTTTGAAAAGATTAACATCGTGAGGTATCATACCGAATGCACCGTATTTAACAGTTGCAATGATAGAAATAACAAGATAATAAACAGCGCCGACACCGCAGATGATGGCGTGACCTTCAAAGCCGACACCGCCGAGAGCGTAGTTTACAGGCCATTCCCAAGCAGCGTCAGGGTGACCGTTGAAGAAAATGCGGCGCTTAACTTCACCTGAGCATTTTTTAATTGCGGTTACATTGTGACCTGTTTTTTCAGGGAAAAATCTGTCAACACATTTTTTATAAAAACCAAATTCCAAAAGAACGATTGCAAGACCGGCTACAATAAGCACGGCTGAAATAATCGGACTGAAGAAGAAAAGAACAACAGCCGCAAGAACGAAAGTGATAGTAAAATATATCCAGCCGAAGAAAGAACCGGGATTTTCCTTAAAGCTCTCTACATCTGCCCTTTCACAGCCACAATCATTTTTAAGCACATCAGCCATATACTCGCACGCCTGCTTTTCACCCTCGGAACCCGGGTCACGCTTATCCATATCCTTACAGATATGTGTAATTTCGTCGAGCATATAGTCGGCATACTCTCCCTTTTTGTCAATAATGTTTTTTAAATCCATCCTAATTCCTCCTGTATAGCTTTACATTACGCAAAGTAATATAGTTATATTAAACCATATTTATACATTTTAGTCAATAAATTTAACAAGTTTTAGTACATTTGTAGTTATATTGTAACAAACATTAAAGAGAATTACTCAAAAATGCTTTGAGTTTATCGCTCTTAGGGTTTTCAAAAAGTTGCTTAGGTTCGCCGCATTCTTCAATAACGCCGTTTGCCATAAAAATAACCTTATCGGAAACATTTTTTGCAAATTCCATTTCGTGAGTAACAACAATCATAGTGCTGTTGCCGGTTTTAAGACTCTTGATTACTTTAAGAACTTCACCCGTAAGTTCCGGGTCAAGAGCAGAAGTGGGCTCGTCAAAACAAAGAACATCGGGATTTAACATAAGGGCACGGGCAATGGCGACACGCTGTTTTTGACCGCCGGAAAGCTGAGAAGGATAATGGGTAATCCTATCCTCCAAGCCGACTTTTTTAATAATTTCCATAGCTTGTTTTTCAAGTTCATCCTTAGTGCCCATTTTAAGTTGAAGCGGCGCTAAAGTAAGATTTTGAATCACATTATACTGAGGAAAAAGGTTGAAATCTTGGAACACAAGACCGAAATGAAGCCTTTTTTTACGAAGCTGATTTTCTTTAAGTTTCTTATCGGTTTGAGCGTTATAAATAGTTTCGCCGTTTACATTAATAATACCTTCTTCGGCAAATTCAAGAAAATTGATACAGCGAAGAAGCGTAGTTTTTCCCGAGCCGGAAGAACCGATAATTGAGAGTACCTCACCCTTTTGGAGGTCAAAGCTGATGCCTTTTAATATTTCATTTTTGCCAAAGCTTTTTTTGATATTTTCTACTTCTAAAAATGCCATAATTAAACCTCCTTAACCGAAATAGCTGAGTTTCTTTTCAATTTTGCCGAAAAGAACAGTAAGAATACCGCAAAATACGAGATAGAAAGCACCTGTATAAAACAGCGGCCAGAACAACCCTGCGGCGGTGATATAGTCCTCGCCAACACGGATAACTTCAATAATTGCAATAGTTCTTGCAAGAGAAGTATCCTTAACCAGGGTGATAATTTCATTACTCATAGGAGGCACGATATTTTTAATTACCTGCAAAAGAATAACTTTAAAAAAGATTTGCGATTTTGTCATACCTAAAACAAGACCCGCTTCACGCTGACCCTTTGGTATGCTTTCAATACCGCCTCGGAAAATTTCCGAAAAATAGCAAGAATAGTTAATAATGAAAGCGATAACCGCAGCTTTAAAACGATAATCATTGCCGACCGACATATTAAATAAAAGACCGGGACCGTAGAAAACGATTATAATTTGAAGCATAAGAGGTGTACCTCTGATTATCCAAACAAGCACTTTAACAAGCGCTTTAAGCGGTTTAAACTTAGACATTGAGCCAAAGCTTAATATAAGTCCGAGCGGCAAAGCACAAACAAGAGTAATTCCGAAAAGTTTGAAGTTTACCCAAAAACCTTTCAGAAGCTCAAGGGTTATATCCAAAAAAGATGTTCCCATACATATTTCCTCCAATAATCATTAAAAAAGAAGCCGTCTATTCAGCAAATTAGGCAGAGAACGCAAAATACGCTCTCTGCCTGATAAATATATAATGTTTTAAGCCAAATTACTTAGCAAGGTCAACACCGTACTTAGCTGAAAGCTTATCCATTGTGCCGTCTTCTTTAAGCTCTGCAAGAAGTCTGTTAACTTCAGCAGTAAGGTCTGAACCCTTTCTGAAACCGACTGCATATTCCTCTGTAGTAAGAGAAACAGAATAACCGAGATTTGCAAAATCGGTGCCGTCCTTAGTCATTGAGTTAGCCATTGTTGAGTCAATGATACAAGCATCTGCTGTGCCTGCCTTAACTTCTTTAAGTGCATCTGATTGAGCAGAGAGAGAAACAACATTGCTTGAAAGCTTTTTAGCTTCTGTTTCGCCTGCTGAACCCTTTTCAACTGCGATTGTTAAATCGGCAGCCTTGATAGCGTCGGCATCGGCATACTTTGAAAGAGCATCTTCTTTCATAACAACAACCTGGCTGTTACCTGCATAAGCAACTGAAATGTCGCAGTTTGTTTTAACTGAATCGGAAACTGTCATACCGTTCCAAACACAGTCGATTGTACCTGAGTTGAGCTCGATAAACTTGCGTTCCCAGTCGATAACAACAAATTCAACATCAATGCCCATCTTTTCAGCAACGGCTCTTGCAAGGTCAGCATCAAAGCCAATCCATTTGCCGTCCTTATCCTTATAATCGATAGGTTCATAATCAGTGATACCGATAACAAGTTTGTTAGCGTCCTTAACCTTGTCAAGGTCAGCTACAGTCTTAGCCGAAGTTGATTCGCTTGACGAACTTGATGACTCAGCGTCACCACCGTTTGATTTTGAGCAACCTGCAAAACCTGCAACTACGCAAGCAACCATTGCGATTGCCAAAAGAACCGATAATAATTTCTTCATCATTATTTCCTACTTTCTTGTCTTTCACTTTCGTGATTTTTCACATTAGCGCTTTGCCACGCTAAATTGATGATTTAATTATATCAAAGAGAAAATAAAAAATCAAGTGTTTTTTCAACTTTCCAAATTATACATTACTTTGCACAAATATTTGCCGGTATCCGTTTTGAAAATTTTGCTATATGCTGTATTAATTGCCGAATATGATGCACTATCCTCAAAGAGATTTACAAGAAAATCAGCTTCAATAAGTATTTGAAGGTCAACTGCGTCAATATTATCATATGTGTGATGATGAGAAACAAGATAACAAATACGGCTGATATCCTCATTGTCATAATTGAGTTTTTTCAGCACTTTTTCAGCTTCGGCAGGACCTTCGAGTTCCTGATGCTTGCCGTTTGAATCACCGTATTTTTCCTCGGAAATTTTTATACCAATATCGTGAACGAGCGCAGAAGATTCCAAAATAAACATTGTATGTTCATCTAAACTTTCACCCTCGCCTATTAATTTTGAAAAAGAATGTACCTTTATAAAATGCTGAATTCTTTTGGCATCACCGCAAAAATATTCAATCATAGCTTTTTTAAGTTCATTTATTTTTTCCATTATGATACCTCTTAATAATAATTTTTTCTACACGCTGGAGAATGTTGAGAAAGTGAGATAAATTTTGTATTTTGCGAGTGGGAGCTGTACGATGGTACTGCCCCCGAGCAAAAGACAAAAAGTGCCAAAAATGGCTTGAACTCGATGTTCAAGCCATTTTTCAAATTGTAATTTATTAGAATATTTTCGGCAGGAGCAAGCCCCTGCCCTACGAATAGTCCTACTGAATTTTTAAAACACGGCACGGTTTAGCCACTTTATCGACAGTCTGAGGCGGATATTATCCGCCCGTTATTCTTTAGAATACCGTTTTATTTAACAACCTTATATCCTGCGTCGGTGATAGCAGATTCTAAAACTGCAATGTCAACATCTTTTGAAAGGGTAACGACTGCCTCGCCCTTTTCATGGCTTGCGCTTGCCGACTCAACGCCGTCTATAGCCTCAAGTGCCTTATTAACCGTCGCTTCGCAGTGCGGGCACATCATACCCTCTACTTTAATTGTAATCATATTGTTTTCCTCCTTATTTTTTGCAGTTGTATCAAGACAGATATCAACTGCTTTTTTCTTTTTATCGTGTTTTGGCGAATGAACATTAACAAGGTTGAGCCTGAGCGCATTTGTTACAACGCAAAAGCTTGAAAGACTCATTGCCGCAGCACCGAACATCGGGTTCAGCGTCCAACCGAAAATCGGTATCCAAACGCCTGCTGCAAGCGGTATGCCGATAATGTTATAAATAAACGCCCAAAACAGGTTTTCATAAATATTTGTAAGGGTTTTGCGGCTGAGGCGAATAGCAGAAGAAACATCCGTAAGCTTACTGTTCATAAGCACAATATCACCTGCGTCAACCGCAACATCCGTACCTGCGCCGATAGCGATACCTACATCGGCACGGGTAAGCGCCGGTGCATCGTTAATTCCGTCGCCTACCATTGCAACTTTGCCGCACTTCATAAGCTCTTTAATAACTTTTTCCTTACCGTCAGGCAAAACATCGCTCACAACTGCATCAACACCGACCTGCTTTGCGATTGCGCCTGCGGTCTTTTCATTATCGCCCGTGAGCATAACAACACGGATACCCATATTTTGAAGTTCTTTTATCGCCTTTGGGCTGTCCTCTTTAATAACATCGGCAACTGCGATAATACCGAGAAACTTATTATCACTCGCAAAAAGGAGCGGAGTTTTGCCGTTCTCGCTGAGTTCTTTTGCCTTTTGCTTCATTTCACTTTCGACATCAACAAAGCTTGAAATAAATTTTAAACTGCCGCCGAAAACTTTTCTGCCGTCAATTTTTGCACTGAGTCCGTTACCTGCAATAGCTTTAAATTCGGTTGAAGAAATAAGATTTAAGCCGTTTTTCTCGCCGTATTCGCAAACAGCCTTTGCAAGCGGATGCTCGCTTTTTTGCTCTAACGAATAAGCAAGGGTAAGGAGCGTTTTTTCGTCCGTTTGACCTGCGATAACATCGGTAACTTTCGGCTCGCCTTTTGTGATTGTACCCGTTTTATCAAGCGCAACTATTTGAATTCTTCCCGTTTCTTCAAGCGAAGTTGCGGTTTTGAAAAGAATACCCGATTTTGCACCCTTACCGCTGCCGACCATTACAGCAACCGGAGTTGCAAGACCGAGTGCGCAAGGGCAACTGATTACGAGAACCGAAATTGCACGGGCAAGCACATAGCCAAAATCTTTGCCCACAAGAAGCCAAAGGGCGAGAGTGATAAGCGAAACAGTGATAACAGCCGGCACAAACACGCCCGAAACCTTATCGGCAATCTTTGCTATCGGCGCTTTTGTTGCCGAAGCGTCGCTCACCATTTTAATAATTTGCGAAAGGGTTGTATCCTCTCCGACCCTTGTAGCTTTGCACTTAATATACCCCGACTGATTAATCGTTGCACCTGAAACTTTATCGCCTGCGATTTTATCTATCGGCAAACTTTCGCCCGTAAGCGCCGATTCGTCAACTGCCGTTTCGCCGTCGATAATCACACCGTCAACCGGTATGCTTTCGCCCGGTTTTACTGCAAAAATATCACCTATATTAACTTCTTCTATCGGCACTTCAACTTCCTTTTCATCCCTTATAAGTGTTGCGGTTTTAGGCGCTAAGTTCATAAGCGATTTGAGTGCATCCGTCGTTTTTCCCTTTGAATATGCCTCAAGCATTTTGCCGACGGTGATAAGAGTAAGTATCATTGCCGCCGATTCAAAATAGAACTCGTGCATAAGGCTCATAACTCTGTCGGCGTCACCCTTTACCTGAGCGTCTGTCATTAAAAAGAGTACAACCGTGCTGTATGCAAACGAAGCAAACGAGCCGAGCGCCACAAGAGTGTCCATATTAGGGCTTTTATGAATAATTCCTTTGAAGCCGTTTATGAAGAATTTTTGGTTAATCACCATAATTATTACGGTCAAAATAAGTTCGGCAAGACCCATTGCTATATGGTTGCCGTCAAAGAAACTCGGCAATTTCCAGCCCCACATCATATGCCCCATAGAAATGTACATAAGCGGGGTAAGGAAAACGACAGACCAAATCAGTCTGTTTCTGATTTTAGGCGTTTCGGTATCTTTTAAACTGTCGGCATCAGACGAAGCCTTCTTTTCCCGACCTTTTACGCTTGCGCTGTAGCCGGCTTTTTCTACCGCCGAAATAATATCGTTTTCGCTTGCCGCTCCCTCAACCGTCATTGAATTTGTGAGCAAATTAACAGCGCAACTGCTTACGCCGTCAACTGCGCTTACAGCTTTTTCAACTCTGCTGCTGCAAGCGGCACAACTCATTCCCGTTACATCAAATTGTTTCAAAATATTCACCTGCCTTATTAAATTTGCAGATTGTCACATATTAAGGCGAACACAGTTCGCCCCTACGAAAGTTTTTATTCATTTAGACTTCTGTAGGGGTCGGCGTCCCCGACGACCCTTTTCATTTTCAAAATTTTTAACAAGAACAATATCGTGACGGGCGAATGATATTCGCCCCTACGAAAAGTTTGATTATTCAGTGCAAAAATTCACTTCATCAATTTTTGAAGAGTTTTCAGCAAATCGTCAACCGTTTCCGTCTTGCCCTCTTTAATATCATCTGTAACACATGTGCGAATATGCGTTGCAAGAAGTTCCTTGTTAAAAGAATTAAGTGCGCTTGAAACGGCGCTGACCTGATTGATAATATCGGTGCAATACGCATCCTCCAAAAGCATACGCTTAATGCCCCTGATTTGACCCTCAATTCGGCTCAAGCGGTTAACAAGCGCCTTCTGCTCTTCATCTGTTCTGTGCTTTGTTTTGTGACAACAGCAACATTCTTTATTTTCATTAGTTTCCATATTATTACTCCTTATACCCCCACGGGGTATCTTTATTGTATACCCCCACAGGGTATTTGTCAAGAGGTAAAAAAATTGTTTGCCGAGTTCTCTCCCTCAGTCAACAAAGTTGACAGCTCCCTCGTCAGAGGGAGCCAAGTTCTTGCTTCCCTCTGATGAGGGAAGTGGCAGCTACGCTGACGATAGGAGAGAAACAAACATCTCGACAAACCAAAACTTTTTTAATTTTGTCGTCTTACGATATCATATTCCGAACCCGCCGGTCTAAAGTACCTACAGGTTTTGTTTCGTTCTTCGGTAAAACGAACATACTCGTCCTCGTCAAGCACGAGTGAGCAAAAAGCCTCGTCCGTTTCCTCGTCTGTTTCGTTGTACCAACATTTTTCGCAAAGTAAGTCCAAAATTATCCCTCTTTCACATATTCGCACACAACAAAAGATGCGGTCAAATCGATTGACTCAACCGTATCAAGCTTGGCTTTGTCGGCTTCGCTCGTGCGGTAAAAATAAGGCGTCATTGAAAAAAGCGTTTTCAAATCTTCCCTTTCAATCTTAAAAGTATCAGAAATTTTCTTTGTAGATTTAAGCTTCAAATTCTCCGTTTTCGGCGGTTTTTCGTCATTTTTATACGGAGTGTCATAAATAATATTTTTAAGTTCAATTAAATGGTCGTCACCCGGAATTACGCTCAAAAGCCTGCCGCCCGGCTTTAAAACACGCTCAAACTCCTTTTCGTTAAACGGAGCAAAAAGGTGCATTGCCGTGTCAATCGAAGCGCTTTCAATCGGGATATGGGCAAGGTTTGCAACAAAATAGCTGTGTTCTTTCCTGCCTGAAGAAGCAAGGCGCACCATTTCACGGCTGATGTCAAAGCCGTAAAGAACGCCGTCATATTCGTCATAATACCCCTCGCCGCAACAAATATCAAGCACCGTGCCAAAAAGAAGCGAAGTTACATAATCACGCAAAAAAGAATAGTAACCCTTTTGCAAAAATTCTCGCCTTGCGTGAGTCGATTCTCTGCTGTCACCCTTTTTGTCGCCGCTTTTTGAAGTTAAAAGCAGATTGACATAACCCTGCTTTGCAATGTCAAACGAGTGATTGTTGCTGCATTTCAGGATTTTAGCGCCGTCCATATTCAGTTTTTCACCACATACGGGACAAGTTAAAACAGACATAAAATATCAAAAATTCTCTCCTTCAGTCAACAAAGTTGACAGCTTCCTCATCAGAGGAAGCCGAGTTCTTGATTTCCTCTGACGATAGGAGAGAAACAATCATTAATGATGGAACAAACGAATACCGGTCATTGCCATTGCAATGCCAAAGTTGTCACAGCACTCAATAACTGCGCCGTCACGAACAGAACCGCCCGGCTGAGCGATATATTTAACGCCCGAACGAACAGCACGCTCGATATTATCTTCAAATGGGAAGAATGCGTCGGAACCGAGTGCAACATTTGTCATCTGCTTGTGCCATTCTTCTTTTTCTTCCTTGGTAAACGGTTCAGGGCAAACGGTAAAGTATCTTTGCCATACGCCGTCCTTGAGCAAATCTTCATATTCATCCGAAATATAAAGGTCGATAGCATTATCTGCTTCACACTTGCGAAGGCCGTCGATAAACGGAAGATTCAGTACCTTTTCATTATGGCGAAGCCAAAGGTTATCAGCTTTGTTACCTGCAAGACGGGTGCAATGGATACGGCTTTGCTGACCTGCACCGACGCCGATAGTCTGTCCGCCCATAGCAAAGCAAACAGAATTTGACTGCGTATATTTAAGAGTAATAAGCGAAATAAGGAGGTCGATTTTTGCGATTTCAGGAATGTCCTTAATCTTAGTCGGCATATCGTTAAAGAGGTCCATTGTAAGCTTAGCGTTGTTTCTCTTTTGCTCAAACTTAATACCGAAAACCTGCTTTGTTTCCATTTCTTCAGGCTGATAGTTCGGGTCAATCTTGATGATAAGATAGTTGCCTCTCCTCTTAGCTTTCAAAATTTCAAGCGCTTCATCGGTATAAGACGGAGCAATAATGCCGTCGCTTACTTCCTTAACAAGGAATTTTGCAACGCTTGCATCGCACTCGTCGCTGAGAGCCGCAAAATCGCCGAAAGACGAAACTCTGTCGCATCCTCTTGCACGAACATAAGCCTCGGCAATAGGTGAAAGTTCCAAGTCATCAGGAACCATACAAACCTTGCGTTCAACAGCACTGAGAGGCTGGCTTACTGCGGCACCGGCAGGCGAAACATGCTTAAAAGAAGCAGCACTCGGACGACCTGTAGCCTCTTTAAGTTCCTTTACAAGCTGCCAAGAATTGAATGCATCAAGCAAATTAATGTAGCCTGCTGTACCGTTCAAAATTTCAAACGGAAGCTCCTTGCCGTCCATATGAATTCTTGCAGGGTTTTGGTTTGGGTTGCAACCGTATTTAAGCTTATACTCTGTCATATTCTCATTACCTTTCAAAATTATTGAGTTGCGGAAAAGGCATTGTTTCTTCTCTCCTTCAGTCGGTAAACCGACAGCTCCCTCGTCAGAGGGAGCCACGACTTGCTTCCCTCTGACGAGGGTGATTCCCCACAGTGTGGGGAAATGTCACGCAGTGACAAAAGGGACGGCTTCCGTAGAAGGTGGCGGCTTCGCCGTCGATAGGAGAGAAAGGCGACCACAGGTCGCCCCTACGATAGTCTTATTATTTTAGGCTATCTGAAATAGAAAAATCACCGTAGGGGCGAATATCATTCGCCCGCTAAACTATAAAAAAGGAGAACCTCTCGGCTCTCCTTTCTTATGTTTATTTTGTTTTAACTGTTTTAGCCTTTGACCAAGAAGAATAAATCTTTTTGCCGTTTACTGTTTTATATGTACGGATACGAACAAAATATTTCTTCTTAGCTTTGAGCTTTTTAACAGTGGTTTTGGTTGTCTTTTGCTTCTTGATTGTTACGGTTTTCTTGTTTTTCTTGAACTTTTTATCCGTAGCAACCTGAATTTGATAACCCTTTACACCCTTAACCTTTGCCCAAGTGAGAGTGATTGCTTTCTTTGAGCCTGTTGCCTTTTTAAGTTTTGCTTTCTTCTGCTTGTTGTTAACTACTTCTTTTGCTTTGGTTGTCTTTTTAGCTGTCGCTTTTGCCGCAGGCTTAGTTGTAGACTTGGAAGTAACCTGTGTTGTTTGTACAGGTGCAACAGTTGTAGGTTCAACCGGTGCCGGAGCAACTGTAGTCGGTGCCTGTGTTGGCTGGGTTGCAGGTGTGCTAGGCTGAGTAGTAGGCTCGCTTGATGGCGTTGGAGCAGGCTCAGGAGTCGGTGTTGGGTTAGGCATTGGTATCGGGTCAACGCTTGGCTCGCTGATAATACCGTCCAAACAATGAATTGTTGCATTTTCTAATAGATAATTGCCTTCTTTTATTACAATATCATTCCATTGACTTTTAGTACCATCATAGTAAACATCAGTTAAATCTTTGCACTCATAAAATGCACAAACGCCAATACTTGTTACGCTGTTTGGTATAATATATGATGTTCTTGTATTTCCAATAGGATATCGTATAAGTTCGGTTTTATCCTTATTAAACAATACACCGTCTTGAGAAGAATAATTAGCATTGCTTTCTTCAACATTAATGCTTGTTAAGCTTGTACAATTATCAAATGCATAATCGCCAATACTTGTTACGCTATTTGGTATTGTTATGCTTGTTAAGCTTGTGCAATTATTAAATGCGCAATTGCCAATACTTGTTACGCTGTTTCCGATTGTTATGCTTGCTAAACTTGTGCAAACGTCAAATGCAAAATAACCAATACTTGTTACGCTATTTGGTATTGTTATGCTTATTAAGCTTGTGCAACCTCCAAATGCCTCATAACCAATACTTGTTACGCTATTTGGTATTGTTATGCTTGTTAAACTTGTGCAATAATAAAATGCATATTCGCCAATACTTGTTACGCTGTTTCCGATTGTTATGCTTGCTAAGCTTGTGCAATTATTAAATGCATAATCACCAATACTTGTTACGCTGTTTGGTATAATATATGATGTTCTTGTATTTCCAATAGGATACTGTATAAGTTCGGTTTTATCCTTATTAAACAATACACCGTCTTGAGATGAATAATTAGTATTGCCTTCTCCAACATTAATGCTTGTTAAACTTGTGCAATTATCAAATGCATAATCGCCAATGCTTGTTACGCTGTTTCCGATTGTTATGCTTGTTAAACTTGTGCAATTATAAAATGCATCATCACCAATACTTGTTACGCTATTTGGTATTGTTAAGCTTGTTAAGCTTGTGCATTGTTCAAATGCATGCCAACCGATACTTGTTACGCTGTCTGGTATTCTTATGCTTGATAAACTTGTGCAATGAGAAAATGCATAACTACCAATACTTGTTACTGACTTACCATCGATAGTTGACAGGATATCAAGATTTGTTGCAGAGCCGGTATACTCGGTAATATTAACAGTATTATCATCATTGATAATGTACTTATAATCGCCATAGGTTAATGCGACGTCCTCTTTACCTGCACTTGCAGTTAGGTTCAGCCCAGCAGTTATGCTAAGAAGCATAACGAGAGACAAGAATAGACTGATAATTTTTTTCATTTTAAATTACCTCTTTTAAATTTTTTTGTAAATATATCATAAAATATTTTTGGGGATAATTCAAATTTTTAAAGGGGTGTTACTCTACTGTATAGCGTTTCACTATACAGGTAGGTAACACCCCTATATGATGTAATTTTAGTGCCTACTTGGTATGCATATTGTGTTTGTAACTATTTTGCAACATTTTGTAACTAAATTGTAATTTTCAAAATATAAAAAAGCAGCAAATTCCACACGGGAAACTGCTACTTAAAATATATGGTTCTATAATAAATGTTGGGGTGAAAAACCTTAACATTTGACAAAGAGTCTTATTTTTTTATAAAGCTTCATACATTTTGGATGCATCCTCTTTAAGGGCGTGTTCGGTTATGGCGAGGACTTTATAGCTGTTTTCCTTTGCGCCGAGTGTAATTTTGATTACATCGCCCACTTTAACATCATAAGATGCTCTTGCAACCTTGCCGTTAACCTCAACCTTGCCTGCGTCGCAAGCTTCGTTTGCAACGGTGCGTCGCTTAATTATTCGAGAAACTTTTAAATATTTATCAAGTCGCATAAATTCACCTACTAAAAGAAATAGGGTGCCTAAAAAGACACCCCGATAAAATCAACAAAATTACTTTACAGCATCCTTGAGAGCTGAACCGGCTTTGAATGATGGAACCTTTGATTCAGGAATTTCGATAGTTTCCTTAGTACGAGGGTTAAGACCTGTACGAGCTGCACGAGTCTTTACTGCGAAAGTACCAAAACCGATAAGAGAAACCTTATCACCCTCAGCGAGTGCATCCTTAACTGAATCGAATACAGCGTTAACTGCTGCTTCTGCGTCCTTCTTTGAAAGTTCTGCCTTTGCAGCTACTGCTGCTACAAGTTCTGTCTTGTTCATTTTAATTTCCTCCGTTTTGCGCCGAAGAATCGGCTTTTAATATTTGTTTTGCCTTATCCCACAAAAGGTCAAGCTCATCAATAGAAGAAGATGACATATCTATATTATTTTCTTCTGCTAACTTTTCCACGATTTTAAACCTTGCGATAAACTTATCGGTGGAAGCCTTGAGAGCCTCCTCGCTATCGACATCAATAAAGCGGGAAATATTTACGCAGGAGAAAAGAACATCGCCGAGTTCTTCCCCGATATTAGCTTTATCATTATGAGATATAGCATTTTTCAACTCGTTAATCTCTTCACTGAGTTTTGAAAAAGCGCCCTCCTGACTGTCCCAATCGAAGCCAACCTTACTTGCCTTAGCCTGCACCTTTTGGGCACGCATAAGAGCCGGAAGTTCAAGCGCAATACTGTCCATCTTGCTGCTTGCAGATTTAGTACCCTTAATGCTTGCTTTAACGCTGTCCCAACTGTCAAGTGCTTCTTTTGTATTGTTTGCAACCGTGTCACCGAAAACATGAGGGTGACGAATGATAAGTTTTTTGCAAAGTTCGTCGCAAACATCGTCAAAATTAAAATTGCCGACTTCACTTTCCATTTCGCAGTGAAGCGCAATTTGAAGGAGGACATCACCAAGTTCTTCTCTTAGACCTGATGTGCTGTTATTGTTAATCGCTTCAATAACCTCATAAGTTTCTTCAATAAAATTTTTCTTAATTGAAGTATGAGTTTGTTCACGATCCCACGGACATCCCCCGGGTGCTCGAAGCAGTGTGATAAGTGAAAGCAAATCGTTGATATCATATTTATCTTTAAATTCAAAATTCATCTTACACGCCTCTTGATTAACTTGTCTGTTAAAATAATACTATAAAACCGCAGTAATTTCAAGTATTTAGGCATATTTTTTACATTATTTAGAAGTTAAAACATCACCGGGCTTTATACATTTAAACAAAATAAGCAGGAAAAATGTCAAAACAAAGCAAATTGCGGCGCAAATAAGAAAAGAAAGGAGAAAAGAAATTTGGGTAAAAAACGCTTCTTTTATGAATTTCACCGCAAAATATGAGATTGAAGTGCACAAAATCGGCTTAATAAAAATACTATTTATATCAAAAGACGCATTTGTATTTTTACTTATTATTATCATATTCCAAATAAAAATGAGTGAGAAGCCGACAAAATTTGATAAAGCCGAAAGAGAAATATTAAGTTCAAAACGAGGCACAAGCAAAATATTCATCACTACCCTGACAATTCCGGACACGGCAAAAGGCATAACCGTTTTTTTGGAAAGAGAGAGTGACTGAGAAATGAAAACGCAGCTTGAGGCCAGGCAACAAGGAAGAATTCCTACGCCGAGATAAAACAAAATTTGACTGCCGTACTTTGCTATATCATCATTATTATTGCCGTAAAACAGGGTTAATATTTCGTTTGAAAAAAGCGAAAGCACTATTCCGCCGAAGCAAGCAAGAATACTTGTATATTTCATAATACTGTTTAAAAGCAGATTGAAGCGTGGCGAATCGCTTTCAAAAGAAGAACTGACGGCAGGAACGGCGGTAACGCCGAGTGCCATTACCATACCGGGGATAAGATTTTTAAAATCGAGCGTACTTGAATAAATGCCAAAAACATATGTATAAATATCTTTGCCCGAATAATTATACAAATTTGCAAGTTTTGAGCTGTCGCAAAGAGTTAAAGCATATTGAAGCGATGAAGTATCAAAAAACGCCGCAACGCTTTGAATTGCTGTTGCGAAAAGGATAGGCATAGAAAAAGAGAGAAGTTCACAGAAAGTTTCACGGCTTAAATCTTTATCGGGCTTTGGGTAGCGGTACTTACTCTTAACATAAATATCGACATAGACATACCCCGCAAAACCGCCGAGGGTGACGCCGAGCATTGAGCAAGCTGAAGTGACAGGATAAATGGCTGAAAGGGCACTTTTTTCATTTTCATAAGCGACACCCAAAACCGTGCCGAATTCATAGTAGTTTTCAACAAGATATGACATTGAAAGTTTTGCAAAAAGCAGACCGAAAACCATTTTAAACAGCGCTTCGATAATTTGACAGATTGATGTTGGTTTCATATCAATAAAGCCTTCGGCAAACGAGCGCCTGCCTGCACCGAGGCAGCAAAAAAACACGCTTGGTGCAAGTGCAAAAACAGTATAAATGCTTTTGGGTGAAGAAGATATAAGTTCGCTGTACGGCTTTGCAAAAACGACCATTACCAAAAGACCGGACAAAGCGGCAAAGAAAAAGAGCTTTTGACCCGACTTTTTAAGCGCAGATATTTTTTTATTATCGCCGAGTGCGTTATATTTGCTGACAAGCTTTGACATAGCGATGGGAAATGCACCCATAGTGAGGGCATGGATAGGCAGGCACAAATTATATGCGAGCGAAAAGTATCCCCTACCCGTTGCACCGATATATGATGTTAGCGGAATTTTGTAAAGAGCGGATATCACTTTTACAATTACGCTTGAAACGATAAGCAAAAACGCATTTGAAATATACTTTTGTTTTATACTTGTTTTCACAAAATCACCCAAAGAAAAAAATAAAGAGCAACCAAAACGATTGCTCTTTAAAAGTCCTGTTTAATTTTATTCCTTGTTTGTATCGTCAGCGTCTTCTACCGATGAAGCTTCAACAACTTCTACTTCGTCATCGCTTACTTCCTCGCCTTTTGCACTGCATTCGCCTGAAAAAGCTTCCCTCGTTTTTTTAGCCATATTTGCCATAGATTCGTTAAACTCAGCTTTGGCTTTTTCAATTTCTTGCGTATAAAGCGAAACCTTTTCTTTATTATCCGCAATGGCATTTGCAACATCGGTAATTTCCGCATCGTCCACTTCTACGCCGATATATTTTGAATACTGGAGCTTGCCGAATTTTTCATAAAGCTTTGAAAGCTTAGTCTTAGCGTCAAGAAGTTCAACCTTTTTACGGCTGATTTCAAGCCTTTCGGCGCTCTTTTTGCTCATATTTTCAGCAACATCTTTAGTTTTATTAAACATTTCTTCAAGCTTTTGATTATTAAAAGCTTCATCCATTGAACCAAAAAGGTCTGTGAGTTTTATTGCCATTAGTACCACCTCGGTATCATTATATTACAAATAGTATTATATTGCAATACCGTTTGAAATATTTTATTTTTAATTTATATAAAAGTTAATTATCGCTTCTTTTCTGTCAATAAGTTCATCAAACCTGTCAATATATTCATATGGGTACTTAAAGTTATATATGCGTTCGATTTTGCCGGTTTGCTGATTTTTAAGCCTTGTAACAGCACCTGCGCCGACTGCAAAAACGGAATGAGTTTCATCCATCATATATACATTATATAGGCAGTCCAAACCGTCCTTGCACCAGCCGACATTTTCAAGATTGCCCAAAGACTTTGACTGCCTGTACATATAATATGGATAGTAGCCGTTTGATTTAAGCTTATCGTTTGAATAATCGACCATATTTGAAGTCAAAATTTTGTCGGAAATATCATACGCATTTTCACGAGTCACCATATATGCGGCAGATTTAAGCGCCAATGTGTGAACAGTTACAGACTCTGCACCGAGTGATACGGCAGTGTCAACACTGTTTTTAAACGAATCGAGCGTATCGTTTGGAAGCCCTGCGATAAGGTCCATATTGATGTTATCAAAACCGCATTTTCGTGCAAGTTTGAATGCTTCAAGCGTTTGAGCACAGGTATGCTTCCTGCCGATAGTTTGAAGAACAGCATCGTTAAAAGTTTGCGGATTAATACTTATTCTGCCGACGCCCGCATTTTTAAGTGCCATAAGTTTTTCCTCTGTTACGGTGTCGGGTCTGCCGGCTTCAACCGTAAATTCACGAAGATGAGTTAAATCAAAATCAGATTTAATCACACCAAAAAGCCTTGTAAGTTGCTCGGCTGACAAAGTGGTAGGAGTGCCGCCGCCGAAATAAATTGTTTCAAGCCTTAAATTAAGTTTCTTTGCAATTTCAGCCGTTTTTTCAAGTTCGGTACAAAGAAGCTCAACATACGGTTCAAGAAGCTTATGCGTGCGTTCAATAGAATGAGAAACGAAAGAGCAATAAGCGCACCTACTCGGGCAAAACGGAATTGAAACATAAAGCGAAAAAGACTCGGGTTTTGAAAGAGCAATAATCTTGTTTTCGTGTTTCATTACTTCAAGTGCCAAATCGGTCTTTTGGGCAGTTGCAAGAAATTCATCTATAAAATATTTTCTTGCTTTTTCTTCGCCCATTTCATCCACAAAACGATGCATAAGCTTTGCAGGGCGAACGCCGAAAAGGATACCCCACGGCGGTTTAAACCCTGTAATTTCACTCAGCACATTATAAAGTAAAACAGACATCTCGGTTGCGCCGTCCTCACCGCCTGACAAAATGTGAGTTTTGCTCACTTCTCTGTCAAAAAGCTTGCAGGATACAAAATATTCGTTGCCGTCAGCCTTTGTAATTACGGTTATATTATCCTGCCCGTCATCATTAATCTTTTCCCAAGGGAAGAAAACGGTGCAAAGATTTTTCATATCATAAACAAAATCGTGGTTTATTACTTTTAATATCATACTATGCCCTGCTCAAAAAAGGATTATTTTGCCTTTCAAAATCAAGAGTAGACTGACGGTCATGACCGGGATAAACGGTTTTATTGCCGTCAAGCGAAGCGATTTTTTTTAGGCTTGTAACGATTTCAAGCGGTGAGCCGCCCGGAAAGTCAGTTCTGCCGCAAGAGCAGAAAAACATTGTGTCGCCGGTAAAAATTTTATCATCGCAAATATAGCAAAGTCCACCCTTTGTGTGGCCCGGTGTTGACATAACTTTTATTTCACTTTCGCCGAGTGTTATTATATCGCCGTCTTTTACTGTTATGTCAGCCTCGGTTTTATTTTGAATACCGCCGCAAAAAGCCGCAAGGCTGAGTTTTGACGAATTGAGCATAGGTTCATCCTCTTTTGAAATAACAACCTTTGCCCCCGTTTTAGCCTTAACTGCCTTTACTCCGCCGATATGGTCAAAGTGACCGTGGGTAAGAAGTATATATTCAAGGTTAGCACCTTTAATAAAATTCATCATTTTTTCGCTGTCCTCGGTGCAGTCAACAAGCGCCGACTTATTTGTTTTTTCATCCGTAATAAGGTAGCAATTATTTTCAAGCGCACCGAAAGTGGCTGATTTAACATTAAGCATTATTTTAATTCCTTACTGTCTAAAATTATTGTAACGGGTCCGTCATTGAGCAAATCTACTTTCATATCTGCGCCGAAAATTCCCGTTTTAACATCCTTTACTCCTGCTTTTTTAAGTTCATTTGCAACATATTCGTAAAGAGCATTTGCTTCAGTCGGAGGTGCTGATTTAATAAAACTCGGTCGCCTGCCGTGAGAACAATCGGCACAGAGTGTAAACTGAGATACCAAGAGAATTTCACCGAAAGTGTCAAGAAGCGAAAGATTCATTTTGCCGTTTTCATCTTCAAAAATCCTCAAATGCGGTATCTTTTTAACAAGTTTATCCGCATCCTCTTTTGTGTCGCCGTCCATAACTCCCAAAAGAATCATAAAGCCGTTTTCTATTTTACTTATAAGTTTTCCGTCAACTGTTACCGAGGAATGTTTAACTCGCTGAATTACTGCTTTCATAAATTAAATTGATGACCTTTCTATATGATACACGCCCTCTATTTTGCGAAGCGATTTTTCAATACTGTCAAGATGTTCCTTAGAATTGACCGTAATAGTCATAGTTGTTAGGCAGTTACCGTCGTTAATAGGACGAGCATTGATTGAATGAATTTTAACATGAGAATTTGCCATACAAGTAGTTATATCCATAACCACGCCGTCACGGTCAATAGCATAAACATCAATGGTTGAACGGGCGTCAATTTTAACACTGCTGTCCCAATGAGCGCCAACCCAGCGTTCAGGCTCAGGGCAATTTGCCAAATCACGGGGAACATTTACGCAGTCACGCCTGTGAATTGTCAAACCTGTGCCACGGTTAATAAAGCCGATAATTTCTTCACCCGGAATAGGAGAACAGCACCTTGCCATTTTAATAAGGCAGTTGTCAATTCCGTCAACAACTACACCCGAGCTATCTTTTGCAGTTCTCGGCTGGTCGATAGAATTAGCCGGAGCAATAGGCTTAGGTTCTTCCTTTTGCACTTTCCAATTACGGTTATATTCATCCTTAATGCCCGGCATAAGACGGGAAATTTGAATACCGCCGTAACCGACTGCGGCATAAAAATCGTCAATATTTGTAAAATGTTGCCTTTCGGCTATTTTAGTTACAAATCTTATATAATCTTCGCCTTCAAGACGGATAAAGTTACGCTTGAGTTCGTGCTCAACCTCAGCCTTACCTTGAACTATATTTTCATCTCTTTTTTCTTTTTTGAACCAAGAGCGAATTTTACTTCTCGCTTCACCCGTTGTAACAATACCGAGCCAGTCACGGCTTGGTCCTTTACCCTGAGCGTTGGAGGTTAAAACTTCAACAATTTCACCTGTTTTAACTTTATAATCAAGATGAACTATTTTGCCGTTTACCTTTGCTCCGACCATTTTATTGCCGACTGCCGAGTGAATGGCATATGCAAAGTCAATAACCGTTGCACCCTTTGGAAGACATTTCACATCACCACGAGGGGTAAACACAAACACTTCGTCGCTTGAAAGGTCACCCTTAATTGTGGTAACAAGTTCCTCGGGAGTATCGGTTTCATTGCCGTGTTCAATAACACGGTGTATCCACTCAAGACGATTATCAATATCGTCTTTGCCGCTTTTACCAAGCTTATATTTCCAGTGAGCGGCGATACCGTATTCAGCCGTGCGGTGCATATCCCAAGTACGAATTTGAATTTCAAACGGAACACCCGTATCCGACAAAACGGTTGTATGAAGCGACTGATACATATTAGGCTTAGGCATAGAAATATAATCTTTAAACCTGCCCGGAAGCGGCTTAAACATATCGTGAACGATACCGAGCGCATTGTAGCAATCAATCATGGTATCAACAATAATTCTTACGGCATAGATATCAAAAATCTGTTCAAAATTTTTACCTTTTATATAAACTTTTCTAAAAATACCGTGAACCGATTTTACCCTTGATGTAATTTGAACATGTTTCATAACAGGGGTAATCTTGTCGCTTATTTGCTGTGTTATATCGGCAAGGAATTTTTCACCCTGCTCCTTTTTCATAGAAAGATTTTGCTCTATTTCCTTATACGCAATAGGGTCAAGGTAATAAATTGCCAAGTCCTCAAGTTCTTCCTTAATAGGGCGAATACCTAAACGGTGAGCGATAGGAGCATAAATTTCAAGCGTTTCAAGGCTTTTTTCCCTTTGCTTATAAGGCGGCATATGCTGAAGGGTTCGCATATTATGAAGCCTGTCACAGAGTTTGATAATAATAACCCTAACATCTTCATTCATAGCAATAAACATTTTTCTTATATTTTCAGCCTGAACTTCTTCCCTCGTTGAAAGCGGAATTTGACCGAGTTTTGTTACGCCGTCAACAAGAAGTGCAACTTCGTCACCAAACTCTTTTCTTATATAATCAAGGTCATACTCGGTATCCTCAACAACATCGTGAAGAAGCGCACCGATAATACACTCGTTATCCATACCGAGTTTAAAAAGAATTTCGGCAACTGCAACCGGGTGCATAATATATGGCTCACCCGAGCGCCTGCGCTGATTTTTGTGTGCGTCACGGGCAAGGTCGTATGCTTTTTTTATTTTTTCGCTGTCATACTGATTATTCTTTTTTATTTCTTCATAAAAAGCGTCAAAGCCGTCGTTATAATCATCTGTATAAACAGTTTTTTCCTCATTTTCCAATTATAATCTTCCCTTCAAAACCGTGAGCACATTTGTTTTCTCAAGGTCAGTTTTAGTTTTAACTTCATTAATACTTATTGCGCCGTTTCGAGTTATAAGCCCTGCTTCCTCGAAAGCGTCAAGTGCAAAGCAAAGCTGAGCGTAAGTGACAAAAGAAGCAAGTTCAAAATACAAATCGTCAACCGAAAATTTGTAGCCGTTTGAGCGTTTTAAATATCTGTAAATAACGGAGCAAATATCACGAGTGGGATACACTTCCGTTTTGTTTTTGCTTCCGAGCAGGAATAATTCGTAATCGTTTTTTTGTAAATAATATTTATCTATATCAATACCGTGTTTATGGTAATCAACAATTTGAACCGACAGATACATTTTGCCTTTAAACAAATTTTTTGATACCCTTACCGCAAAATCGAGTGAGTCACCGACCTTGTATGGGAATTCATCAACAGTGGTTTTAAACTTAACCATCCTAACTGTTTTGCCCTTTTTAACAGCTTCCAGCCTGATATGTTTACCGTCGCCGATAGGAGTAACGGATGAAAGGGTCATATTAAACAGACCGAATACCGGCTGAGAATTAGAAGTGCCATAAGGCTCTAAAACAGAAAGGTTATCAACTAAATCAACATTAAGATAAAAAGGCGAAAGCTTGCAATCAAGCCTTATACTTTGAACGGGCATAACGGGATAATTCTTCTTAGCGTATTCATTAATTGCTTTTCTGAAAGCTGATATATTTTTAGCCTCCAGGCTCATACCTGCCGCAAGCGGATGACCGCCGAAATGGTAAAGAAGTTCACTGCACGATGACAGAGCTTCATAGATATTAAAACCTTCAATACTTCTTGCCGAGCCGGTGGCAATACCCTCGTCATCAATACCGATAACGATAGCGGGTTTACCGTAATTTTCAACTATATGCGAGGCATTAATACCTATAACTCCCTTATGATAATTATTACCGGCAACGACAATTACTCTGTCTTCACCGTAAGATTTATCCTTTTCAATTATTGAAGCAACATCTTTTGCGATATTGTCCTCAACCTCGTGCCTGTGCTCATTTTCAATGTTAAGCTGATTTGCCCTGAACTCTGCATCTTCTTCGTCATCGCTGATTAAAAGCTTTAAAGCTATTTCTGCAGTGTCCATTCTGCCTGCCGCATTAATTCGTGGGCAAAGTTGAAAAGCAACATCGTATGACGACATTTCGCCGTTTGAATTTGCAATCTTTTTAAGCGCAGAAATACCGATTTTAGCATCCTCATTAATAAGCTTCAAACCGGCTTTAACAAGAGTTCTGTTTTCCGACATAAGGCTTACCATATCACCTATCGTGCCTATAGCAACATAATCGGCAAACATACCGACAAGTTCCTCAATATCGCCGCCGTAAAGTGCGCACGCAAGTTTGAACGCAACACCGACACCGGCAAAATCACGAAAAGTTAAATCGTTATCCTCCCTGTGCGGGTTAATAACCGCTTCGGCTTTAGGAAGCTTGTCACCTATTTGGTGGTGGTCTGTAACAATAAGCTGCATACCCTTTGAGTAGATATATTCGGCTTCCTCAACAGAAGAAATGCCGTTATCAACCGTGATAATCAGGTCGGTATGGTTAGCTTTGATTTTATCTATTGCGCCGAAATTCATACCGTAGCCGTCGGTAATACGGTTAGGGATATAGTACGAAACATTGCCGCCCATAGCCTGCAAAAAAGTGTAAAGAAGTGCAGTAGCGGTAACACCGTCGCAGTCATAGTCACCGAAAATACAAATGCCTTCCCCCTCGTCAAGAGCCGTGTTGATTCGTTTTACAGCCTTGTCCATATCTTTAAAAGAATATGGAGAAGAAAACCTACTGCTGTCGGACAAAAATTCCGAAGCCGTAAGCTCATTATCAACACCCCTTGAAACAAGCAAGAAAGCAATAAAGGCATCAATATTCATTTGTTCGCTGAGGTGTGACGCTTTTTCCTTGTCAGCCTCATTAATTATCCATTTTTTATATGACATTATGAATTCTTATCCACTACATGAAATTTCTTTAAATTGCCTGCTTTTTCGGCACGCTTTGCAAGTTCTGCATCAACATCATCGGGAGTGATTCCCTCGTTTGCCATCATAACAAGAGTATGATAAATAAGGTCACAAATTTCGCCTACGGTTTCATCCTTAACACCGTTTTTTGCGGCAATAACCATCTCGGTTGATTCCTCGCCTACTTTTTTAAGAATCTTGTCAAGACCCTTTTCAAAAAGATAGCAAGTGTAAGAACCCTCCTCCTGAGCTTCCTTTCTTGCTAAAATAGTTTCATAATCATTTCTAATATAGTCCATTATTCTTCTCCGTTAGTTTCAAGTTTTATTTCGTTAAAAAAGCAAGAGTGATTACCCGTATGGCATGCGGCACCTGTTTGAATCACTTTAATTAAAAGAGTATCATCATCACAGTCACCGTAAACAGACACGATTTTTTGAAGATGACCCGAAGTTGCGCCTTTGTTCCAAAGTTCCTGCCTTGACCTTGACCAAAACCAAGTGTAACCGGTTTCAAGCGTTTTTTTCATAGATTCACGATTCATATATGCAAGCATAAGAACCTCGCCGGTTGTTTCCTCCTGAATAACGGCAGGGAGCAAATCTGCTTTTTTAAAATATTTTTCTATATCAATCATTTGCATACCTCAACTGCTTCTCTCAAATCAAGCGTACCCTCATAAATACTCTTGCCGCAAATAGCACCGTAAAGCTTTTTATCACGAAGAGAGAGTATATCTTCTATCTTGGTAACACCGCCCGAAGCCGTTATATCGCAAGACACTGCGTTATCAATTTCAACAAGTTGTTCAATATTCGGACCCGAAAGAGTACCGTCTTTGCTTATATCGGTAAAGATAATATTTTTAACGCCGATATCTTCCATTTTCTTTGCAAGATCGGTAAAGTAAACATCACTTTTTTCAACCCAGCCTTCGGTTGCAACATATCCGCCCTTGGCGTCAATACCTACTGCAATTCTGCTTCCAAACTCGGCTACAGCTTCTTTTACAAGCTCAGGATTTTTAAGCGCTACCGAGCCTAAAATAATGCGTGAGATTCCGTTATTTATATAAAAATCGATATCTTTCATAGTTCTGATACCGCCGCCGAGTTCAACTTTAAGCTTAGTTTCCTTTGCAACGGTTATAAAAGTTTCGGCATTAACGGGTTCTTTTTTCAGTGAGCCGTCAAGGTCAACCATATGTACCCATTCACACCCTGCTTTAACAAAGTCAAATGCAGTTTCAACAGCGTCACCTGCCACCTGCTTTGCGGTTGAAAAATCGCCTTTATAAAGCCTAACAGGTTTGCCATCTATAATATCAATAGCAGGTAAAATAATCATCACAAAACTCCTTTGGTTGAAAGAACACTGCCGTCTTCATTCTTCTTGACAGCAATTTTTAATGCGTGGGCAAAAGCTTTAAACAGCGCTTCAATCTCGTGATGAGAATTAGTACCGTAAGGCACTTCAAGGTGAAGTGTGATACCAGAATTCATAGCAAAAGCCCTGAAAAATTCCTCAGTCATACAAGTTTCAAATTCGCCGCAGCGTTCCTCGTTAAACTCAGCCTTAAAAACAAGGAAAGGTCTGTTAGAAATATCAAGCACGCAGTTTGCAAGCGCTTCGTCCATAGGAATTGAGAAAAAGCCGTAGCGCTCAATTCCGCTCATATCACCGAGTGCCTGTTTAAAAGCCTGACCGAGCGCAATGCCGGTATCCTCAACAGTGTGGTGAGTATCGACCTCCAAATCGCCGTTAACCCGAACTTTAAGACCAAAACCGCCGTGAACACCGAAAGCTGTAAGCATATGGTCAAAAAAGCCTATGCCCGTTGACACGCTCACTTCACCGCCGTCAAGACAAAGTTCAATTTTTATCTGAGTTTCTTTCGTATCTCTTTCAATTAAAGCAGTCCTCATATTTTACCTCTGATTATTCAAATCTTACTTTTATGGAATTTGCGTGAGCAGTTAAACCCTCTGTATCCGCAAGCTTAACAATATCGTTCTTAGCCTTTTCAAGTTCTTCCTCGGTATAATAAATAAACGAACTTTTCTTAACAAAGCTGTCAACAGAAAGAGGCGAGAAAAATCTTGCAGTACCGCTTGTAGGAAGAACATGGTTTGGACCTGCATAGTAATCGCCGAGAGGTTCAGGGGAAAAGTTGCCGAGAAATACCGAGCCTGCGTTGTCAAGCCTGCCTATATATTTAAGCGGTTCTTCAACACACATTTCAAGATGCTCGGGTGCAAGTTCGTTTGCAAACTCAATAGCTTGGTCAAGATTTTCGCAAACAATAATTTCGCCGTAGTCATTAAGTGACTTTTCAATAATTTCCTGACGCTCAAGATATTTAATCTGCCTGTCAATTTCCCTTGCCGTAGCCCTTGCAATATCGCTTGAAGTAGTGAGCAAAATAGCGGAAGCTCTAACATCATGCTCCGCCTGACTCATAAGGTCGGCGGCAAGGTAAGCAGGCTTAGCGCTCTTATCGGCAACAATAAGAATTTCACTCGGACCTGCAACCATATCAATATCAACAACACCGTAAAGAAGTTTTTTTGCAGTAGCAACAAAAATATTACCCGGGCCTACAATTTTATCAACCTTCGGTATTTTTTCAGTACCGTAAGCAAGTGCGGCAACAGCCTGAGCACCGCCAACAAGAAATACTCTGTCAACACCGGCAATAGCGGCGGCAGCCATAATGTCAGGGTTAGGGTTACCGTCCTTACCCGGAGGAGTAACCATAACAATCTCCTTAACACCGGCAATCTTGGCAGGAATAGCATTCATCAAAACGGAAGAAGGATAAGCCGCAGTACCGCCCGGCACATAAATACCCACTCTGTGAAGTCCACGAATACGCTGACCCATAATTACTCCGTTTTCCTTAGTAGTCATCCAAGATTGCTGAGCCTGACGCTTATGAAAGTCGTAAATATTAGCCGAAGCTTTAACGAGTGCCTGCTTAAAATCAGGTTCAACCTCGTCAAGATAAGCGTTAAGTTCATCCTTTTCAATAACAGTTTTTTTAGGGAGCATACCGTCAAATCTAACGGTAAATTCCCTTACTGCTTCATCGCCCTGCTCTTTAACAGAATTAATAATTGTAGTAACGGCTTCAACTATTTTTTCATCGGTTTCACCCGAACGCTTTTTTAAATTTTTAATAAGCTCGTATTCGCTTTTGCCGTTTGCCTTAGTAATATTCATCTTTATCTACCTCTTTATATCAAACTTTAGATGCAAGTTCTAAATCGTTTAAAAAGTCCTCAATTTCCTTTTTACGAAGCTTCATTGAAGCCATATTAACAATAACTCTTGCCGAAATCGGCATAATCGTGTCAACAACTTCAAGTCCGTTTTCTTTAAGAGTTGAACCCGTTTCAACAATATCAACAATACCGTCTGCAAGACCCAAAAGCGGAGCAAGTTCAACACTGCCCTCAATTTTAATAATATCAACATCCATACCCTTAGACTGAAAATAAGCCTTTGCAACCTTTGGGTACTTACTTGCAACAACCTTTCTTCTATAACCGGAGAAGAAATCGGTACCCTTTGGGCAAGCAAGAGCAAAACGGCACTTACCGATATTAAGGTCAATAACTTCATAAAAAGAATTGCCGTGCTCAACAATGGTATCCTTGCCGACTACACCGATATCGCAAACACCGTGCTCAACATAAGTAATAACATCGGGTGCTTTTGAAAGAACAGCTTCATAATCGCCGACAGGTAAAATAAGCCTTCTGCCCTTGTTTTCAAGTTCGGTTGTGTCAAGACCCATTTTTTTAAACAGTGCTACGGAAGATTTTTCAAGTCTGCCCTTAGTAAGCGCAATGCGAATAGGACGGTCAACATTAATTTCTTCCCTCGTAACATCACAAAGAGCATTAACATTAACGCCAAAACCGACAGCCGGTGCATCAAGACCGAATTCTCCGATAAGGTTATCGTACCTACCGCCTGAAACAATGGTAAGACCGCTGCCCTCGGCATATCCACGGAAGATAACGCCGGTATAATAATTGCTTCTGTTTACAAGACCGAGGTCAATAGTTATATTATCACCAAGACCGAGAGTACAGAGTTTTTCAAAAACAGTTTTTAAATAATTGAGCGCTTCGTCACTTTGCTTATCGCTGTAAAGCTTTTTAGCTTCGTCAATTACACTTACATCGCCGAAAAGCCTTGGAAGTTTTTTAATTACATCTGCCTCTTTACTTGAACCGATTGTATCAAGCATATCGCCGAGTGCGGCATAATTTTTGCCCTCAATAAGCTTGCAAATGTCAGCCTTTTGAGTGTCGGTAATATCCATTTTATTAAGGATAGATTTAAAGAAACCCGCATGGCAAAGTTCAAGTTTAAAGGAAGCGACATTATTTCTTTTAAGTGCTTCATAAGCCATAGAAATAACTTCGATATCGGCATCCATACTGCCGTCACCGATAAATTCAATACCGCTTTGCTCTGTTTCATCCGTTCTGCCGGCAAGCGTTTTATTTCTTACATAAACGCTCTGGTTATAATAAAGGCGAACCGGAAAATCTTCCTTAGAAAGCCTTGTTGCAACAAGACGGGCAATAGGAGCGGTGTTATCCGGGCGAAGAACAGTAGTCCTGCCGAGGGAGTCGGAAAGCTTGTACATCTCCTCAGCCTCAATACCCAAGTCGTTGTCGGAAAATACATCGTAAAACTCAACGGTAGGAGTCATAACTTTTCTATAGCTATGCTCCTTAAAAAGCTCTGACAAAGTTGCTTCAACCTTGCGCCTGTCGTCACATTCTTCAAATAATAAATCTCTCGTTCCCTGCGGAATAAGCTTTGAATATCTTTTCATAACAATAAATCTCCTGTCACTTTAGCGTAGTAGAGTGGTAATATGCTAACATACTACAACATCAATGTCAAGATTATTTCAGCATTTTTTATAATTTTAATTTAAATAAAGCGGCTAAAACAGCGAAATTTGGTTAGATTCAGGCATATCACCGAGTGCGCCCGCATTTTTAAGTGCTTCGCAAACGCTCTTGCCGACGCCTGCTCTCGCCATCAAATCGTCATAAGAAAGGAAGTCACCGCCGCCGTCATTTCGTGCATTTGCAAGTGCAATAGCCGCATTTTCACCGATACCGTCGATAGCGCCGAAAGGAAGCCTGATTTTGCCGTCCTCAATTTGATAAATTCTTGCGTCAGACTTATAAATATCAACCGGTAAAAATTCAATACCCCTTGCAAGCATTTCAATAACAATTTGCAAAACAATATATGTACTTTCATCCTTAGCCGTTTTATCGTTACCCTTGAGCTTAATTTCCTCCATCTTTTTCTTTACTGCCGCTTTGCCCTGCACTGCCGCAACTGCGTCAATAGCGCCGCCACGAACGGTAAAGTATGCAGAATAGAAATTGATGGGTTTATGAATTTTGTACCAAGCAAGACGCAAAGCCGCAATAACATAAGCCGCCGCATGAGCCTTAGGGAACATATATTTAATCTTATAGCAGGAATCAATATACCACTGTTCAACACCGACTGTTTTCATCGCTTCCTCATATGGCGGAAGTTCCTTTGGAGCTTTACCCTTACGGGTATATTCCATAATTTTGAAACAGTCTTTCTTTTTAAGCGGCGACTCTTTACCTGTTGTTTTTTCATAATTTTCCGCTTTATGAAGCAGATAGGTCATAATATCGTCACGACAACCGATAACTTCGGAAATTGTGCAAATGCCGTTTTGAATAAGTTCCTGCGCATTGCCGAGCCATACATCAGTACCGTGGGAAAGACCTGAAATTTGGAGCAAATCGGCAAAAGTTTTAGGTTTAGCTTCAAGAAGCATACCGATAACAAACGGCGTACCCATTTCAGGAATGGCAAGCGTACCGGTTTGGCAATCTATATCCTCCGGCGAAACACCGATAGGCTCGGTTGAAGTGATAAGTTGGTACAATAGTGGGTCGGACAAGTCAACATCCATAACAGGAATACCCGTTGAATCTTCAAGATACTTGTAAAGAGTAGGGTTATCGTGACCAAGCTCATCAAGTTTAAGAAGGGTATCGTGAAGCGAATTTTTAAAGTCGAAGTGAGTAGTATATGTACCCTTTGATTCGTCGTTTGACGGATACTGAATAGGTGTAAAATCTTCAACCGTATATTTATCCGGCACAACAACCATACCGCCGGGATGCTGACCCGTGGTACGCTTAATACCGGTACAGCCGACTGTAAGCCTGTCAATCTCCGCTCTCGGAGTTACATTTTGAATACCACGCTCATCAAGATACTTCATAACATAGCCGTAAGCTGTTTTGTCTGCAACGGTAGCCATAGTACCTGCCTTAAACACATATTCCTTACCGAAAAGTTCCTCGGTAAATCTGTGCGACCTGGACTGATATTCGCCCGAAAAGTTAAGGTCGATATCAGGCTCCTTATCACCGTCGAAACCAAGGAATGTTTCAAACGGAATTTCGTGACCGTCACGCTTCATAGGAATACCGCAGTTTGGGCAATCTTTTTTAGGCAAGTCAAAACCGGAACCGACAGAGCCGTCAAGTATAAATTCGGAGTGCTTACACTTGGTACAATAATAGTGAGGTGCAAGCGGGTTAACCTCGGATATACCGCCCATATGAGCGGCAAAAGAAGAACCGACGGAACCACGGGAACCAACCAAATAGCCGTTTCTCTCGCTCTCCTCAACAAGTCTTTTGGCGATAACATAAAGCACGCCGAAGCCGTGACCTATAATTGAATCAAGCTCACGCTGAAGCCTGTTTGCAACATATTCGGGAACGGGGTCACCGTAAAGTTCCTTAGCCCTTGACCAACATTTTTCAGTAAGCTCCTCGTTAGCGCCGTCAATGTGAGGTTGGAAAGTTCCCGGAGGGATTGGAGGAATATTATCCATAATACTGTCGGCAATCTTTTTAGGATTGTCAATAACAAATTCCCTCGCTCTGTCGCCTGCCCAAGCAAAATCGTCGAGCATTTCCCTCGTTGTTTTAAAGTAAAGCGGCGCTTGATTATCGGCGTCATCAAAGCCTTTTGAAGCCATAATGATAGCACGAAACTTAGCATCGTGCTCGCTGAGGAAATGGACATCTCCCGTTGCAACGGTAAGCTTGCCGAGTTTGTCGGCAACGGCAATAATCTTTTTATTAATATTGATTAAATCTTCTTCTGTGTTTACTCGCCAGTAAACATTCTTCTTTTCCTCGCCACGCTTATTTGTTATATATTCCTGATCGCTTGTCCTAAGCATAAATTCGTTGTTGCCGTTCGGCTGAATTTCAAGGTAATCATAAAAGGAGGCAATCTTTTCAAGTTCTTCATCGCTTGCGCCGTTAAGAATTGCTTGATAAACTTCACCCTGTTCACAAGCCGAACCGATAATTATACCCGCACGCTTTTTGGCAATAAGCGATTTCGGAATAAGCGGACGCTTTTTGAAATATTTCACATTTGAGGCAGAAATCATTTCATAAAGATTTTTCCTGCCGTACTTTCTTTCCTCTTTAGGAATAGATTCATCCATAGATGTATCTTCCTTAACAAGGAAAATTATATGGTGACGCTTATATGCGTTAGTTTTCATATTAAGGAAGTCGGGATACTTTTCATCGTCAACAAGGTATCCCTCCATACCCAAAATAAGCTTAATTTTGCTGCCCTTTCCTGCTGCGGCATACGCTTCAGGCAAAGCCTGTACAACACCGTGGTCGGTAACGGCAATCGCTTCGTGACCCCACTTAATTGCCTGCTTAACAAGAGAAGTGGGTGAAGAAATGCCGTCCATTTCAGACAAGGAAGTATGGAGATGAAGTTCAATTCTCTTTTCAGGTTCTTCATCCATCTTTTCAGCTTTTTTAATACTTGCTATGGCATAAGGGCGAAGGACATATTGGTTTGAAAAAGTGTCAAACTGATAGCCGCCGCTGATAACAAGCGTGCCTGCTTCATTAATCTTTTCAACAAGCGGGTCAATAACCCTTTTATCGTCAAACATCTTAACCGTGATTGAAGATGTATAGTCGGTAATGTCAAAATCAAAAATTTTGCTTGTTCCACGCTTAGTTTCACGAACTTCCGTTTTTAACACATCACCCCAAACAGTAACATAACCGTCTTCGGTTGAAACATCAGCAATATTTTTCGGCTTTTCGTGAATAGTTTTGCCGTGAATTTTCTTTAAAGTGTCTTTAAAAACAGGAAGTTCATCCCAAAGTTCGTGGGAAACATTCTTTTCCTCTTCTTCCTTCTTCTGCTGTTCAATCGCTCTGCGTTCTTCAACCGCTTGCTTAACGGCTTTTTCCATATCAAAAGCCTGAACTTCAAGAAAGTTTACAACATAATCAATATCAAAAAGTTCATAAATTTTATTTGAAATTGCACGGTCAACCTTTTGAGATTCAAGCACTTCCTTGCCGCCTTTTTTTAAGCAAACGGTAAGTGTACGCTCCTCAAGTTCAGCTTCGGCATCGTCAAAAAAGCCGTTAGCCGCAGGAACTTCGTGTTTAACATAGTCAAACACCTTTGGCATCAAATCGAGCGAAAACATACTTTTCGGAAATTTCGGCTTTAAATGAACTTTTTTAAGTTCCATAGCCGAGGCAATTTGCTTTTGAGCAGAATCGATAACGCCGCAGTCAACAAAGCTTTGAAGCGATAAGCCTACGCTTAGCTCTCGCTTTTCCCTTGAAACGGTAAAAGAAATAATCTCGCCGTTTCCTATATATGTAATTGTGGTACTGTCAATATAATTTGAAAAATAGTCTGAAAATCTATTCATTATAATTTATCAATTTCCTTCATTAACTCGTCAAGCAAATCTTTTTCGTCAACTTTACGAAGAATTTCGCCTTTTTTAAATATAAGACCGCAACCGTCGCCGCCTGCAATGCCGATATCGGCTTCCTTAGCTTCACCCGGTCCGTTAACAATGCAGCCCATAACAGCAACCTTTATCGGCTTTTTACAATCTTTGAGCCTTTCTTCAACTTGCTTTGCAAGACCTACAAGGTCAATTTTCGTTCTGCCGCAAGTAGGACAGGAAATAAGATACGGACTGTCATTTTTAAGCCCGATTGCTTTTAAAATATCAAATGCGGCAAAAACTTCTTTAACAGGTGCATCGGTAAGGCTGACACGAATTGTATCGCCGATACCGTGGGTAAGAAGCGAACCGATACCGACGGCAGATTTAATAATGCCCATACGCTCTGTACCGGCTTCCGTTACACCGAGGTGAAGCGGATAATCGCAAGCTTGAGCCGCAAGTTCATACGATTTAATCATAGTTTCAACATTCGACGATTTGATGGAAATAACAATATCATCAAAATCGAACTTCTCAAGAAGCCTTGCGTGATAAAGCGCAGATTCAACCATAGCCTCAGGAGTAGGAGAACCGTACTTTGCAAGAATATGCTTTTCAAGAGAGCCTGAATTAACACCGATACGAATAGGAATATTCTTCTGCTTGCAAATATCGGCAACTGCCTTAACTCTGGAATCGTCGCCGATATTGCCCGGGTTAATTCTGATTTTGTCAATACCTCTTTCAGCCGCACCCAAAGCAAGCTTATAATCAAAATGAATATCGGCAACAAGAGGAACATCAACAGCCTCTTTAATCGGTTCAATAAGGTCAAGCGCCTGCTCGTTCGGAATTGCAAAACGAATAACCTGGCAACCTGCCGCTGCAAGTTCCTTAGCCTGCTCAACCGAGCCGTTGATATTACTTGCAGGAATATTAAGCATACTTTGAACCAAAACAGGAGCGTCACCGCCGATGAAAGTATTGCCGAGTTTTATTTTTTTACTTTTTCTTCTTTCCATAGTAATCACCATATATCATTTAAAAAAGTTTTGTTATATCGCTGAAAGTTACAAAGCACATCAATAATAGAAGAAGTGCAAGACCCACAGCATTGATAAGATATTCAGCCTTTGACGGGAGCTTTTTGCGGGTAACACCCTCTGCAATAAGGACAAACAACCTCCAACCGTCAAGAGCAGGAATAGGAAACAAATTAAACAAACCTACATTAATAGTTAAAAGAGCCATAATGCGAAGCATTGAATATGCAGAAGTTTTAACTGCGGTTGAAACTACCGATACAGCGCCGACCGGACCGCTCATATCGGAAATACCGTACCTGCCGACAAGCAAATCGTGAACGGAGAGAAATACCATTCTTGCATATGAAACAAATTCCTTGCCAGTTTGCTTAATAACATTTGACGGAGTTTTTTTAACGCCCTTGAGCCAAAAGTCCATAACCGTATATTCGTGACCCTCATATTCTTCCGTATTAAACTGAACTTTAAGCGGAACATCTTTGCCGTCACGCTCAACAACAAGATTGACATTTTTGCTGTTGCACCTTGAAAATCCCGTTGTAACATCATTGGTAGTATAAACACGCATACCGTCAATACTCTTGATTTTATCGCCGACCTGCAAACCGTAAGACGAACTGATTGCATTATCGTCAAACTTAGCAACCTCGCAAGTGCCTACGAGATTTTGGGATGAAACAAGAATAAGCATAATAACAAGACCCAAAACAAGGTTCATCAAAGCGCCGGCAACGACAACAAATATCCTTTGCCAAACCTTTTTGTTGACAAAAGCGTTTTCATCATCGCTGTCCTCATCCTCGCCCTCCATTGAGCAGTAGCCGCCAAAGAGTAAAAGACGAAGAGTATATGTGGTCTTTTTGCCTTTATGTTGAAAAACTTTGGGACCCATACCGACTGAAAATTCATTAACCTTAATTTTCATCAGCCTTGCCGCCATAAAGTGACCCCATTCGTGAATAACAATAATAAGTTCAAAAAAGAGTATTGCTATTACGATAGGATAAACGGTATTCCAAATTGATGTTATGTTCACTTAATCGCCTCAATTACAAATTTTCTTGCCGCTGCGTCCGTTTCAAGCACATCTTCAAGAGTGAAATTTTCTTTTTCAGGAGCATTTTTCATAGCTTCATTATTAAGATATGCAATATCGGTAAATTTAATTTTACCGTTTAAGAAAAGCTTTACACTTTCTTCATTTGCGCCGTTTGCAGCAGCAGGATGAAGACCGCCGAGCTCAATAGCCTCTTTGCAAACATTGATACACTTAAATGTGTCATAATCAGGTTCAAAGAAAGTGAGCTTGCCATAATCTGTAAGCGAAAGTTCTTTAACAGGGCTTGGTTCGCGCTCAGGGTAAGTGAGCGCATACTGAATAGGAATACGCATATCGGGTACGCCAAGCTGAGCAATCATTGAATTATCCTGATAAACAATCGCCGAATGAACCACACTTTCCCTATGTACTACAATTTCAATATCTTCATTTGGCATATCAAAAAGCCACTTAGCCTCAATAAATTCAAGACCCTTATTCATCATAGTAGCCGAATCAATGGTAATTTTAGCGCCCATATCCCAATTAGGATGTTTTAATGCGTCGGCGGCAGTTACATTTTCAAGTTCTTTTAATGTTTTGCCGAAAAACGGACCGCCCGAAGCTGTAAGAATAATCTTTTTAACAGCTTTCTTATTCGGCATACCCTGCATTGACTGGAATATAGCCGAATGTTCACTGTCAACGGGAAGAATTTGAACACCCATTTCTTTTGCAAGGTTAGTAACGAGATGGCCGCCTGCAACAAGCGTTTCTTTATTTGCAAGGGCAATAGTCTTTTTAGCCTTAATAGCTTCAAGCGTTGGCTGAAGACCGACCATACCGACTACAGAGTTTAGCACTGTGTCAGCCTTATCATAAGTTGCACATTCAATAAGACCGTCCATACCTGCAACTACTTTTGTATTTGTGTCGGATATTTTTATTTTAAGTTCTTTGGCAGCAGATTCATTCATCATACAAACCATATCAGGCTTAAACTTTCTAATCTGCTGCTCCATAACATCAACTTTTGAATTAGCGGTTAAACATTTAACATCATATCCGTGCATTTCGCACACATCAAGGCTCTGAGTACCGATAGAACCGGTTGAGCCTAAAAGAGATATTTTTTTCATAAGTTTTGCCTTTCCGACCTAAAGTCAATCATTAAACATTTTATCTGCTCGGCAGAAGTAACCCTGCCCTACAGTTTATTTCTATTTCATCGATTAAAATATTTTACTTGCGATAAGGGCAATGGCATATGTAACGGGGAGAGTGAAAAGAGATGAGTCCATTCTGTCCATTACGCCGCCGTGACCCGGAAAGATTTTGCCGAAGTCTTTAACGCCGAAGTTACGCTTCAAAACAGAAGCCGAAAGGTCACCCATCATACCCATAAACGAAGTTGGAAGGCACATTGCAAGCAAAAGGGTTGCCATATTTTGAGGAATTACATTTACTGCTAATTTATTATAAAGAGTGATTGCAACACCGTTTAAAATCATACTGAAAACAAGACCGCCAAACGCACCCTCTACAGTTTTTTTAGGCGAGATATTCGGTGACATTTTGTGTTTGCCGAAAGCCATACCCGTAAGCTGAGCGCCGGTATCGGTTGCAAGAGCACAAATAAGGGCATAGAAAATAAGGTAAATACCAAACTGCTCGTCAACATACATATCACGCAAACGGATAAAAATACTGAAGCCGAAAGGAACGCAAACGCTTGCAAAAACCGAAACGCTTACATCCTCAAATGTTGTGTAAGCATAATCTTTAAGCATTGCAAGGAAGAAAACAAGGCAAAGAGCAATAATATAAACAATATTAGGCACTGCCGATATAACCTTGCCCCAAGTGGCTGAGCTTACCCAAGGTTCAAGCACCTTTGCGCTTGCAAAAAGCTGGAAGCAGGCTGAAAAAATAACACCCACAACTCGGATAAATGTGTTTTCAACCTTTGCACATTTCATAATTTCTCCGCTTGCAACCGCCGAAAGAAAGGCAACGGCAATAAGCAAAAGCGGTGTATTTATTTGCCATACAACGACTGCAAGAACAGCAAGCAAACATATGGCAGTAATAACTCTCTGTTTCATAAATATTCTCCTTGTGTATATTCGGCAAACAATGTTTGCCAATATGATTGTTGATTTAATATCGGCACGAGCAAATCTGCGATTCGGCAGACCCTTTTGTCACTTCGTGACATTTCCCCTATAAGGGGAATCTCCCCTGCCCTACGATTTTTATATCAACGCATTTATCCGCCGAAGCGACGATTTCTTTTTTCAAATTCTGCTAAAGCGGAATGTAAATCGGCTATTTTGAAATCGGGCCACAAAACATCACTGTACCAAAATTCACTGTAAGCCGCCTGCCAAAGCATAAAGTTTGAAAGCCTTTGCTCACCCGACGGCCTGATAATCAAATCACATTCGGGCGGGGTAAAGATATTGTCGCTGATATCTTTTTCGGTAATATTTGTTTTACCCTGCGAAATAAGCTTATTTACAGCGTCGCAAATTTCAAGCCTGCCGCCGTAATTGACTGCAAGATAAATTGTTGTACCGGTATGTTGTGCGGTATCCTCCTCGGCTTCATCCATAAGTTCAAGAAGTTCTTTTGACATACCGTCACGCTCGCCGATAAACTTCATTTTCATATTGCCGGCAGCGGTTATATCGCTCTTAGCTTCAAGAAGATAATCTTTAAAAAGGCGCATAATAGCGTCAACTTCTTCTTTAGGTCTTTTCCAATTTTCAGTTGAAAAAGCGTAGAAAGTCGCACTTTCCAAACCGAGCCTTCCGCATTCTTTACTTATAGTTCTGAACACTTCTGCACCGGCTTTATGACCGGCACTCCTCGGGAGGGCTCTCTTTTTTGCCCATCTGCCGTTACCGTCCATAATTATGCCGATATTTTTTGGGAGTATTTCAAATTCCTTAGTGCTTTCGTTATTTTTTTTACCGAAAAGAGCCATAATTTTTCTCCTTTATTAAAGCAAACAAGGAGCTGTTAAAAGACAGCTCCGAAAGTTTTAAAAAACTATATTGAAAGGATTTCTTCTTCCTTTTTCTTTGTGATAGAGTCAGCCTGTTTTACAAAATCATCAGTGATGTCCTGAAGCTTCTTTTCGCCGTCTTTTTGTTCATCCTCTGTGATTTCATTATCCTTTTTAAGCTTTTTGATATCGTCCATAGCGTCACGGCGAACATTACGGATAGCGACCTTAGCTTCCTCGCCTCTTTTGGAAATATCCTTTTGAAGGTTCTTTCTGTGTTCCTCGGTAAGTTGAGGGAATGAAAGTCTGATAACTTTACCGTCATTTTGAGGGTTGATACCGATGTCGGCTGTGTTGATTGCTTTTTCAATATCTTTAAGTGTTGAAGCATCCCAAGGCTGAACCACAAGAAGCCTTGCTTCAGGAACACTTACCGCAGCCATTTGGTTGATAGGAGTAGGAACGCCGTAGTAGTCAACCATAACCTTATCAAGTACGGCAGGGTTAGCTCTGCCGGCTCTGATAGCCGCAAAATCTCTTTCAAGTGAAGTTAAGCACTTATCCATTTTTTCTTTAGTTTTAGCAAATACGCTTTCCATATAGTTACCTCTCTTTAGTAAAAAGTTATTATTTTGTTTAGGCAGGAACAACTAATGCCCCTATGACTGTTTTACGACTAAATTTTAGTTTTGAACGAGTGTACCGATTGTTTCGCCTGATACTGCTTTAACAATATTTTCAGGGTCGGTAAGGTCGAATACAAGAATTGACAAATCGTTATCCTTGCAAAGTGAAAATGCGGTTGAGTCCATAACCTTGATATCCCTTGCAAGAACTTCCTTAAATGTTACATTGTCAAACTTAACAGCGTCATCAAACTTGTTAGGGTCTTTGTCATAAACGCCATCAACATTTGTAGCTTTAAGAAGTACATCTGCATTAATTTCAACTGCACGAAGCGCAGCGGCAGTATCGGTTGAGAAGAACGGAGAACCGGTACCGCAACCGAAAATAACAATTCTGCCCTTTTGGAAATGGCGAATAGCCTTGTTGCGAATATACGGTTCTGCAATCTGGCGCATTTCAATAGCAGTTTGAACTCTTACATCTGCACCGAGCTGTTCAAGTGCGTCGCAAAGAGCAAGCGAGTTCATAGCAGTTGCAAGCATACCGATATGGTCGGCTCTTGTTCTGTCCATATGTTCACTCGTTCTGCCACGCCAAAAGTTACCGCCGCCGACAACGATACCGACTTCAACGCCCATATCAGCAATCTTTTTAACAGACTTACAAATAGTTGTTACGGTTTCATTATCAATACCTGTACCCTTGGCACCTGCAAGTACTTCACCGCTGAGTTTAAGTAAAATTCTTTTATAAGCAATGCTCATTTTTATACCTCCGAATAAAAGAGTCGTTTTCCTTCTTTTATATAATAATATAAAATTAACATAAAGTAAATATTAATATTAAAAATATATTATAAAAAAATAATAACAATTCAAAAAAAGGCAAAAAAATACCGACAAAGCAAAAAGCCGTGTCGGTAAATTTGATTTATTATCCTTTTGATGATTTTTGAGCGTTCGCTTTTTTAAGAAGCGCATAGTCCTTAGCGTTAATTACTCCGTCACCGGAAAGTTCAACAAGATAGCCGTTTGTAACATCGGCGCTGTTTTTGTTAACATTGTTCGCATTCCAGAATGTTAAAACAACAGTCGGGTTAGCGGTGTAAACATCTTCACAAACAGAACATTTATATGTAAGCTTGCCGGTTGAACTGTCAAAACCGGTGTAAACATACTTGTGACTGCCCGGCGCTTCAACTGTACGAATTCTTGTTTGACCGCATTTCTCATAGTTGCAAGTATCTTGATATCTTGAATTTACAACACAGCTACCCTTAACAAGAGTTTTTGTTGTGTAATTTCCGTCAACCCATTCAATATGAACTACCTTTGCTTCTTTAGCGTCGCCGCAACGAGAACAGATTTCCTGAGTTATTTTGTGGTCGGGATGACCTTCAATAGCAGTTTCGTTTTCGACATAATTGTGACCGTATGCCGAAAGAACGATATCATATTTCTCACCGCAGATTGAGCAAGTTGCGGTAGCCGCACCGTCCTCTGTACAAGAAGAACTCTTGGTTATAACATATGTGTTAGGGTCAGGAGTGTGACCGAGCGGTGAAGTTTCCTCCTTAGTGAGAGCGCCGCATCTTGAACACTTATAAGTGATGTAGCCGGCGGCGGTACAAGTGGAAGCAACCTGAGTTTGAACTACATTTTCGTGACCGAGAGCCTCGATATTTTCACTCTTGGTAAGGTTACAGTTTTTGCATTTATAGTAGATTTTGCCTACTGCAGTACAGGTAGGTTCTGTTCTTGAAGTTTCCTCCCATACATGCTCGCCGTTGGCAGGCAATGTTACATTTCTACGCTCACCGCAAATATTGCAGGTGTCAAGCTGAACACCGTTTACTACACACTTAGGCTCAGTCAAAACAACAGAAGTATACTGACCCTCAACCCATTCGACATGAGTAGGAGTTGACTGTTTTTCACCGCAAACAGTACAAGTTTCTACAAGATATGTGTGACCGTCAACGGAGGTATTATCAAGCGTTTCGGTTACATCGGAGAAAGTGTGACCGGTTGCCGGAATTTTTTGAGTAACTTCCTGACCGCAGACGGAACATGTGCCTTTTTCCTCTCCGTTCTCTTTGCAAGTCGCCTTTTTGGTTACGGTTGGGTTTGCAATAGTATGACCTGTTTTTGCTACTGCTTTACGCTCGGTTTTGCCGCAGCCGTCAATTTTACAAGTCTTTTTCTCCCAGCCCGGAGTGGTGCAGGTTGCGTTGCACTCGTAGTCATAATAGCCGTCAACAAAGCTTACATGGGTAATAATTTTGTTTTCAGCCTTGCACACGGTACACTGCTGATATTCATAAATATGACCGTCAGTAGATGTATTGTCTTCTTTTTCCACTGTTTCAAAGCTGTGACCCTTAGCAGGAAGCTCGGTTTCAGACACAACGAAACCGCAGTTATCACAAACTTGAGTAGTAGTACCCTTTTCGGTACAAGTAGGTTCAAGCGTGATAACCTCGTGAGTGCTTTCGTGATTGCAGGCATCAATACTCTCAAATTTATAGCCTTTAGCAGTAGCATAAGCTTGAGCGGTCGAACCTGAATGACCTCTAATCAAAAGGCTTTGCTGAGAACCGTTGAACGGGTCCTTGCCGCCGCTCGCATCTGTTTGACCGATGCCGTCGAACACACAATTAGCATTATTAATCGTAGCACTTTGCATAGCTGTACAGTTTGCAAAGCCACGAATATTAATTTTAACAATAGTTTCAGGCACTTCAAGGCTGACAAATTTACAGCCGTAGAAGCTCCAAGGTGAAACCGATGTAATAGTTGAAGAAAAGTTAACTTTTGTTACGCCCGCATTTCTAAATACCATATTACCCGTTTCAGTCATACCCGTGCCGTAAGTAACGGTTGCAAGCGAAGTACAATCTTCAAAAGCGCTCAAGCCGATTGAAGTTAAACTGTCCGGGAACTTAATAGATTTAAGCGAAGTACAACCGTTAAAAGCATAAGAACCGATAGATGTAAGCTTATCGTTTAAAATAACGGTAGTAAGCGAGGTACAGTCAAGGAAACAATACTGACCGATAGATTCAAGATTTGCAGGCATGGTAATTGACTTTAACGCAGTACACTCACGAAAAGAACCGTACTTTGCCACAATAGTGTCGCTCATCTTAGTAAGAGTTGACGGCAAAGACACACTTTCGGCAACGGTACATTTATTAAAAATCAATGTGCCGAGAGAAGTTACACCTTCCTCAACAACAATTTTTTTAATCAAATTTCTTGATTTATTCCATGGTGCAAGTCCTACTAGTGCTGTTTCGCCGTAGTCCTTAGTAGCGCCAGTACCTGAAAGAGTAAGCACACCGGTAGAAGTATTCAAATTCCATTTAACATTATCGCCGCAAGTACCGCTTGTAGGGTTTAGTGCACCTAATACCGATGTTACATTAAAGCAAAAAAGAGTTGTAACAAGCATTGTTAAAACTAAAATTAATGAAGTTAACTTTTTCATATCGTCACCCGAAAAGAAAATTTGAACAGTTTTAATTAAACTACACATATAAAATATAGCATATTATGACAATATATTCAAGCAATTTAGCCATAAATTAACACATCGGCGCAAAAAAAGACAGCCACCGAAAAAGTGACTGCCTGATTTATTTATTAAGATTACGCCATAAAGGAGCGAATAACTGCCTCGCAATCTTTCTTGTCCATAATCTTAGGTACAGGATAAAGCGGGTTACCTTCTTTAAGAGCACGCTCAATAAGGATAGGTAAATCTTCTTCCTTGATGAAATCAAACTTTTCAGGAATGTTCATATTCCTGTTAAGAGTTCTGATAGCTTCAATAAATGCTTTACCCTTGCCTGCTGTGTCAAGACCCTTGCCAACGCCGACGATATCAGCAAGCTTAGCAAGCTGAGGATAAGCAGCGTCTGCATAGTAGTCAAGAACATATGGCAAAATAACAGCGTTTGCAAGACCGTGAGGTGTGCCGTAAAGACCGCCGAGATTATGAGCAATAGCGTGAACATAACCTACATAAGCGTGAGTGAACGCACGACCTGCGAGGTATGAGCCTTTAAGCATATTACCTCTTGCTTCAAGGTCCTTGCCGTTATTATAAGCTTCTTCGATATTGTCAAAAATAAGCTTAGTAGCTTCTTCTGCTTCTCTGATGGTGTCCTTAGTATTACTCTTGCCGATATAAGCTTCTACTGCGTGAGTAAGAGCGTCCATACCGGTAGTTGAAGTAATGTGAGGCGGTAAACCAACAGTAAGTTCAGGGTCAAGTACAGCGTACTTAGGACGAAGACAAGTATCGTTGATAGCATTCTTCTCGTGGGTTTCAGGGTCGGTAACTACTGCGGCAACAGTTGTTTCAGAACCTGTACCTGCTGTTGTAGGAACAGCGAAGAACGGTGGAAGTGCCTTATGAACTTTAAGCTGACCTCTCATAGCACGAACAGACTGCTTAGGCTTTACAACCCTTGCGCCTGCTGCTTTAGCGCAGTCCATTGAAGAACCGCCGCCGAATGCTATAATGCCCTGACAGTTGTTTTGATTATACATATCCTTACATTCTTCAATGTTAGGGATAGTAGGGTTAGGTTGGACGCCATCATAAACAACATATTCTACGCCGACTTCTTCCAGTTTCTTGAATAAAGGATCAAGAAGGTTTAAGCTCATAAGCCCTTTATCGGTCACGACTAAAACCTTGTTAATACCTTTGCTCTTTATGAACTCAGGCAATTTAAGCACGCTGCCTGCACCCTCAAGAAGTTGCGGTTCGGACCAGTCCATAAAACACATTGCAACCTTAAAAACTTTCTGGTAAATTCTGTACCAAATCTTTTTAAGTTCCCAAAGCATATTACAATTCCTCCTTTTCTTTAATATTTCCATTCTATTGTAACTGTTTGCGCTTATTTTTTCAAGTGTTTTATAAAATACTCTTTTAAAAATTTGATTCATATGATATTATTAAACCATCATAAATTAAGAGGTCTTTTATATGAGCGGCGAAAAAATTATATTTTGCGGTAACAATTCCAAATTTTTAGATGAAAGATTAACAAAATTCAGCAATGCTTCTAACGGCGGCACTGCTTTTCGTATTCCGAGTTTAATAAGAAGCGGCAAAACACTCATTGCGGCTATAGACAGGCAAAGCTGCGGCGCAGACTGGGGATACATTGAGGTTGCGATAAGGCGAAGCGAGGACGGCGGTGAAACTTGGAGCGACCTTGAAGTTATTGCCGCACCCCCTGCAAGGAAAACTATGCTAAGCGACGAATGTTTTGCTTCTGCTTTTTACATTGACCCTTGTATGGCTGTTGCTCCAAACGGTGATGTTGTTATGATTGTTGACTTCTACCCGGAATGTAAAGGGCTTCACAACCGTTCGCTTCTTGACAAGCACAAGCTTCCGTATTCTGTTTATGAAAATGAACTAAGGCCGACGATTTATGACCGTGACGGCAATTTTTATATAATTGATAAAAGTTATCGTGTTCTTGACAGCAAGTTTAACGACACGGGACTTAAAGTTATGTTTGAAAACGGTTATGTTTTTGACGGTGACAACTACATAGGCAATATTCATTTAAACGGTAAATCGCCGAGCGATATTAACGAAGCTAATGTTAAAACCACTTTCGGCGCACCGCTAAAAGCACCAAAAAGAAATTATGTTTTTATGCTGAGAAGCTCTGACCACGGCAAAACATGGAGCAAACCGCAGGACATTACAGGTGACTTTTTAATTAAAGAGGACGGAACATTTTTAGGCGTTGCACCGGGTGTCGGCATTACTACCCACAAAGGCAGAATCGTTATGCCGCTTTATGTTGACAGAAAGCAGACTGTATCGATTTTCAGCACCGACAACGGCGAAACCTGGCACAGAATGGCAAGCCACCCTTATGCAGAAAATGTTGACGAATGGCAAATGGTTCAAGCACCGAGCGGTGCAATAGTGGCACTCGGCAGGCAAAAAAGATATGGCAAAACGCCTATGTCAATTTCCTACGACGACGGCAAAACTTGGCAAAAAGCAGGCAAAACAGAATTGTTTGCGCCAAAATGCCAAAAGAGTATTATAAGCATCGGCGATTATGTTTTTTGCTCTCACCCAAGTGGAAAGAAAAGAGAAAACGGTGTTATTACAGTAGGCAAATTTGCCAAAGCCGGCGGCAAAACAGTCGGAATTAATTGGTACAGTGAAACCGTTGTTAACGAGGGCTTTTTTGCATATTCCTGCCTCACCCGAGTTGATAACGAGCATATAGGTATTCTTTACGAAGCCGCACCGAGTTCGCTCATTTTGTTTAAAAAGTTTAAGATTAAAGATTTGATATAACAGAAGTCTAAATGATAAATATTTTGTAGGGGTCGGCGTCCTCGACGACCCGTTATCATTTTTAAACCATATCGGCAACAACGATACAGTAGCGGGCGAATGATATTCGCCCCTACGGTAGTTCTTCTAATTTAGACATATTAAAATAATAAGATTTTCGTAGGGGAGGATATCATCCTCCCGTTTACTTAGTTTTAACTGTTTTTGCCTTTGACCATTTGCCGTAGTATGTTTTGTTTACTCCGTTAACATTAACGGTTTTATATGTTCTTACTTTAACATAATAAGTCTTTTTTGATTTAAGAGATTTTATTGTTTTTGAAGAAGCGGTTGGGGAAACTTTAACTTTCTTTGATGAAGTCATCTTTTTATCAGTGCTGTATTTTATTTGATAGCCTGACACATTAGAGCAATTTTTGAAATTTACTTTAATAGCTTTTTTCTTAGGTGTAAGCTTAGAAATTGTTGTGTTTGGAAATGTTGGAGTATAATTTAATGTAAAGCTGAATTCTGTGTTTAAATAGTCACTTAAAGACCTAAACACCAAATAATAATCACCGGCAGAAAGAGAAACATTTCTTTTAGAATAATATATATCATATGCAGACATATATCCACTGATTTGCTCAGCAGGTTTATTTTGTGAGAAGTAAATGTAATTTTCAAGGTCTGTCGGTTTATAAATATAAAACCAATTTCCTGCGGCTAAATTACTTTGTTCAGACTCCAAATTCACACTGATTATGCCTTTTTCAGGAACAGTAAATTTGAAAGGCTTGTAGTAAAAAGTGTAAAATTCCTGTATGCTAAAATCTGACGAATCAAAGGCGGTTGCATTTGTTTGGTCTAAATTCACTTCCTGAACATAATTTATCCAGCCGTCAGCATATGCTGCCGAATTAAAGCAGAAAAGTGAGCAGATAATAATTAAAGTGGACATTAAGATTGATAATAATTTTTTCATAAAAATATCTCCTTTTATTTTAATTTGAATTTATTATACTGCAATTTGCGGTATTTGTCAATACAACATAATGCAGTATTATATAATGAACACGGTGATTTTATGTATAAAAGAATTCGTGATTTGAGAGAAGACAACGATTTGACGCAAAAGCAAATGGCGAGCATACTAAACTGTTCGCAACAGGTTTATTCAAATTATGAACTCGGTCAGCGTGACATACCGACGGCAATACTTATTAAACTTGCAGATTACTACGATGTTTCAACCGACTATATTTTAGGAAGAAAAGACAAAAAATAAAGACACTGTGAACTTGAAAATTCATAGTGTCTTTTTCATTTTTTATGACCTGTTAGCATTTTTAAGCCATATTGGTAAGAATGTTATCTTTGCGGGCGAATGATATTCGCCCCTACGGTAGTTCTTCTAATTTAGACATATAAAATGATAATCATTTTTCAACCTTTTGGCTATTGGCATAGATTTCTGCCATGCGTTCATCGGGGAAATGAGAATCAAGAAACTGTTCGTAAACATTATTAGGTGCCTGACCGGCGTCACGCTTATCCATACGAAGACCGGCGGTTGCCGAAACAAAGCTGTCGACAATGAAAAATGCAATAAATGCCCACATAATGACCGTGCCGATTTTGACGGGTATTTTTTCAATTACCTTTGACATAATAGGATAAATCGCCTTTATCCACAAAATGCCGAGAAGCCCCCAAAAGCAGGAATAAAGAAAGCAGACACGACCGTTAATATTGAGCGGCATATGGCTATAGTCCCAAGCAACAGAGCCGAAAACAATTTCCTGACCGAGCGAGCAGATATACTCCGTAACCGTACCGACGACAAATGAAACGGCGAAAACTTTCCAAATCGGTGCATCCTTAACCTTATAAAGCGCAAAGGTAAGCACTAATGCGCCCATACCGTAAGCAACGGAGAACGGACCCCAAACAAGCGACTGCCTCGACTCGATAAAGCCGTGTTTGATTAAGCACCAAAGTGTTTCAACTATGAAGCCGACGATACAGCTAATCATAAAGACCCAAACAAGCTTATCAAAGCACAAATCTTTAGCATAAGTCTTTTCTTCTTTTGTTTCAACTTCATTTTTAACCATAACTAAAGCCTCCCTTATTATCACAAGCACATTATAGCATTTGTGAAAATAAAAGAGGCTAAACTAATTCTAAACTTTAACTATTTTGTTTGTACAGTTTTATACAATAGTATAATTTTTCAACAAATCATTATTCGTAAATGCCGACTGATTTAATAACAGGGTTTGAACGGCTTTGGCGAATAACAAGGCGAATTCCCTTTGCCTTTTTGCCTTTAAGATTAATAATCTTTTTAGCGCCGATAACAGTACCCTTGTAAACACGCTTAAACTTGCCGTTTGCCTTTTGAATATAAAGGTCAAAAATTTCTACACGCTGGCTCTTTGTAATATCTTCCTGCAAAACGACATAGTTAACTTTTTTGTCTGAATCGAAAGTAAAATCAAGCACGCCGTTATCCTTATTAAGCTCACCGAGTTCCTGATAAAGAATAGGACTTGCGGTGATAGCTTTAATCTTTTCGCCGAGCTTTTTAAGGTTTTTAACATCCTTCTTATGAATTTCACCCTGAGCGTTTGGCGGAATATTAAGAAGAAGTGTGCAGTTATTACCTACAGAGTTAAGATAGATTTTGAAAAGCTTTTTAGCAGACTTTGAGTTTCTGTTATCCTTATCGTGGAAGAACCAACCCTTACGAATAGATACATCAACTTCTGCCGGGAACCAGCAAAGATAAGCGTTCTTTTCAAGAATTTTTCTTGAGCCCAAATCTTCATCCATTTGGTTATATTTTTGAAGGGAAGAAGCTTGACTTTCATCCTGCTGGCTGAGAGCCATAATACGGTCGGCCTCACGAAGTGCGCAAGGAACTACACTGTATTCGCTCTTTCTGGACTTACCACCCTCGTTACCAACCCAGCGGATATCCGGACCGCAGATAGCAATATTAGCCTTTGGCTGAAGCTTATTGATAAGGTCATAATATCTTTGCCAGTCATACTCAAACTTTTTAGCGTTTGAACCCTTAGCACCGTCAAACCAAACCTCAAAAATTTCACCGTAGTTAGTTAAAAGTTCCGTAAGCTGGTTGCAAAAATAATCGTTATATGCATCCGTGCCGTAGCGTTCATCGTGCATATCCCAAGGTGAAAGATAAACGCCGAAGTCCATGCCCTGTTTGCGACATTCATCGGAAACTTCCTTAACAATATCGCCGTGGTATGCCGAATTTTTAACGCAAAAATCGGTATATTCAGTTGGCCATAAGCAGAAACCGTCGTGGTGCTTACAAGTGAGAATTACGCCCGTTGCGCCTGCAAGCCTTGCAGTTTCAACCCACTGCCTTGCATTAATTTTGGTAATGGTAAAATCTGATGCCTTTTCAACGCCTGCGCCCCACTCCCTGTCGGTAGCGGTATTCATACCAAAATGCATAAATGTGTAAAACGGCTTATCAACAAGAGTAAGCTGATTTTCACTCGGCAAAATGCTCAAATATCTTTCAACTTCTTTGTCATTAAGCGGATAGCCGTTATTGTTTGTTGTCCAGTTTTTATCAAAATTATTAGCCATATTTTTCCCCTTATCAGTAATTTCTGCCCTTGTTGTTATCCTTAACAAAATTATCTTTATCGTTAAGCTGCCATACGCATTTATTCCATGCATATTGAAGCTTTTGCTTAAAGTTTAACTTGAAGTCAAACGGCCTTTTTTCCACTTCGTCATAAGTAGGAGTTGCAAGTTTGCCCTTTGGCGCATCAACAACGCTTGCCGAAATAACAACAATGTCACTGTCATTTGGCAAAGTAACTTCGCTTGCGCCGTCAAGTTCAAGCTCAACAAGGAAGAAATACATTAGTTTTGCATACTGCACTTCGCCGTTTTTGTGGCAATGAGTAGCTTCAAAGCCGATTTTGCCCTGCTTAATATAAGCGGTTTCGCCGAAATCGTACAAGTCCCAAGCGGCAAAACGCTCGAAAGACGAAAGAACGGTTTTGTTAACTTCCTTGTCGCCGACAATGAATTTTGCATTTTTATCACCGCTCATTGAGGCACAAAGAAGCACAAGCTTACTGCCGTCAGCATCAATTTTTATCTTTTGAGAAGCGGCCAAAAGCGCATTCTTGCCGTTCTTATTAATGGTGAAATTAACGCCGTTTGCCATAATTTCATCAGGTACAAGAGTGCTTGGCAAAGTGTATTCAAAGTCGCCGTTTTTGCCCTTTTCGGTAATAATATTTTTATCGAAAGGAAGCGAAACCGGTGTACTTTGAGTTTTAAAACTTTCAAGCGAGCACGGTTTAAGTTTAAGCGCAAAACTCTTAACTTCATAAGGCTTGAAGCTTGTTACAAGCTTGCCGTCAACTACTGTTGCACTACCCTTTTCTTCTTCGCTTGCATAAATCTCTCTTGCCGATTCTATTCCCTCACCGAGAGTAAGAGAATAGTTTTCGACTTCTTTATTTGTGCCCTCGTTGAGCCTTACAACTATTTCATCACTGTTTTCCGCTTTCTTTATTGCACGAATGATTACATCGTTGGTTGAAGCACAACCGAAAGAGTACTGAGTTTTAAACTTACCCTGATGCTTAGTTGCGATATATGCACTCATAGGAGTAACAAACTTTCTTGCTTCAAGCTGAACTTCAGCCTGCGCCTTACCCTTATGGCTGAAAATAGCATAAGAATATCTGTTAAGACCGAGGTCCATAAACGACTGCATAGAATCGATACGATAATTCTTTTTAGGAGTGTGCAAAACGGTAAGACGAAGCGTATTATCTTTATACTTATCCCAGCCGTACTTACATTCGCTCAAAACAGACACACCGAACTCGCCGCTTTTATCCGTCAAATCAACCCATTTTTGAGCAGGAACTTCAAAAAGCTTTTCATTCATATTTCCTCTTTCAATAGCGCCGAGACCGAGGTCAAAAGTTGCCTTTTCATTTTCAGCGGTGAAAGAGAATTTATTTTTTGCAAGAGTTCTTAAATTCTGCCATTCAATTTCGGAGTAAACCTCAACAACATCACAGCCGTCAGTAAGGGCAATGATATTTGTAAATGTACTCTTTTTATCGGTTTGAATAACCTTAAACGAAACTCTCGCAGGACCCTGCTCAAGAACAGTAACCGTAACAACATTAGGTATACGGTCGGCATCCTTATTTGCTTCTTTAAAATTCATTTCCCAAGCAGGCCAATCTTTTGAACCGTTATAGTTAAACAAACCGAGTGAAACGGGCTCTTTAAGTATTTCTTTTTCGTCAAGGTCTTTATCAAGAATTGATGAAATATTACCCTTACGGTTAAGAGTTACAATATACTTTTGGTTTTCCATTGCATTGTCGGAATTAATGGAAATATCACTCTTAACGCAACAAGGTTTATCACTCGGTCTTACATCATAAACACGAGTGCCGAGGCTCATAACATCGGCAACAAAAACAAGTTCCAAATCACCGTTTTGGCGAACGCTCACCTGACTTTTAACCTCTTTGCCCTTTTCGTCGTAAACACGAACATAAGGCTTGTTTAAGTCGGAAAGAATTACTGTCACCGCACCTCTCCTGTCAGATTCAATAGGGTTATAAACCATAACAGGAATACCAACGCAAAAATCGGTTTTCATAAGGCTTGAAACGGGAGAAACCGCAGCTTCAAGCTCATTTGTAAACTGATTCATCGAAACTGCGTAATCGTTCCAAGAGCGTTTATAAACCCTTTGACAGCTTGTGCCGGGTATATCGTCGTGGAACTGGTGAGCGATAAAGCGTTTCCAACTGCGGTTGAGTGACTTTTGATTATAGTCGGTTAAACCAAGATAGCTTGACATAACGCTGCCACGCTCGGCAACATCGGCAAGTTCCTCGCATCTTCTGTTCCAGCGCTTGCCTATTGCACGGGAAGTGTAACCGCCGACGCCATGGTTTTGCATAACAAGTTCATTTTTCCAAACAGGAAGCTTAGACTTTTGCTCCTCGGTATAGTTTTCGTCTATATCGTGATAAATTCGGTCGGCACTTGCTGCGAGAACTTCAATATCGCTTTGGCTGTTTTTCTTGATTTCTTCTTCAACAAAAGCAACGCTCTTTTCCTCGGGAGCGCCGCCATGGTCGCCGATACCGTGGAAAATATATGTATCATTTAAGCCGTATTTTTCATTTTCTTTAAATTTATCAAGCACAAAGTCCCAATTACGAAGCTTGGTTAAAGTGTAGTAATAGTCATGAGGGTTAATACAAGCATAAACTTCACTACCGTCAACACCCTGCCACTTACCGATATCAAACGGTGTGCCGTAAGCACTGCCCCAAGCAAGCTTTTGAGTGGTGAAGCCCATCAAATTGGCGTGCCTTTCAATCGTAGGCAAAGCCCATCCGAAGCCGAAGCAATCAGGTAAATATATATCAACGCTTCTTTTATTAAACTTTTCGTCAAAATAGGAATTGCCGAAAAGAATATTTCTGAAAAGAGCCTCGGGTGACGGAATATTTGTGTCGCCGTTTTCAAAAGCAGAACCGCAAACATTCCACCTACCCTGCTTGATATACTCTTTCATCTTTTCAAAAAGTTCAGGGTAATACTCCTCCATAAGTTCATAGCGGTATGAACCCTCAAACGAGAAAGTATAAGTAGGATACTTTTCAAAAAGCTTAAAATTATCAACCAAAGTGTTATAAATATATTGGCTGACCGTTTTTTCAAAGTCCCAACTCCACACCGTGTCAAGATGCGAAGTTGCGACTGTATATATTTTCTTTTTAGACATAAGAAATACCTCTGAAAATCATCAGATTTTTTGTTAGATAGCTACGATATTAACAAGCTTGCCCGGAACATAAATTTCTTTTTTAATTGTTTTGCCTTCAATTTCAGCGGCAATCTTTTCATCCTGCTTTGCAAGAGCAATAGCGTCTGCTTCGCTGATATCAACAGGCACAACAATTCTTGAACGAACCTTACCCTTAACCTGAAGTGCGATTTCAACACTATTTTCCTTAGTTTTGTCGTTATCAAATTCAGGCCATTTAGCGTCGTGAACAGCTCCGCCGAAGTTCATAACCTCCCACATTTCCTCAGTAACATGAGGAGCAAACGGGTTAAGGATAATAGTTAAATCACGAAGTTCCGCTTTATTAACGCCCTTTGCATACATTTCGTTAACAAGACTCATCATTGAAGCGATTGCGGTGTTGTACTTGAGGTTGTCGATATCCTGCGTAACTTTCTTAATAGTCTTATGCATAAGAGGTTCAAGGTCGGATGAATATTCGCTTCCTTCCTTAACAATTTCCTGAAGATTCCAGAAACGCTCAATAAATCTCTTACAGCCTTTAATTGAATCACTGTTCCAAGGAGCAGCCTTTTCAAAGTCGCCGATGAACATTTCATAAAGACGCATTGTGTCTGCACCGTATTGGTCTACGATTTCATCAGGGTTAACAACATTACCCCTTGACTTTGACATCTTTTCACCGTTTTGACCGAGAATCATACCGTGTGAAGTACGCTTTTGATAAGGTTCTTTTGTCGGAACCACGCCGATATCATAAAGGAACTTATGCCAAAAACGAGAATAGAGAAGGTGGAGAGTAGTATGTTCCATACCGCCGTTGTACCAATCAACAGGGCTCCAATACTGAGCTGCTTGAGGAGATACGAGTTGTTCGTCATTGTGCGGGTCCATATATCTGAGGAAGTACCAAGACGAACCTGCCCACTGAGGCATAGTATCGGTTTCTCTCTTTGCAGGCTTACCGCAGCAAGGGCAAGTTGTGTTAACCCAATCGGTCATCTTTGCAAGCGGTGATTCACCGGTATCTGTAGGCTCATATGAATCAACCATAGGAAGTCTTAACGGAAGTTCGCTTTCAGGAACAGGAACATAGCCGCAATCATCACACTTAACGATAGGAATAGGTTCGCCCCAATATCTTTGACGGGAGAAAACCCAGTCACGAAGCTTGAAGTTAACTTTTTCGTGGCCCTTGCCTTCTTTTGTAAGCCATTCGATAATAGCCTTTTTAGCTTCCTCAACGCTCATACCGGAAAGAAATGCCGAATTAACAAGCTTGCCGGTTGCACAGTCGGTAAATGCTTCGTTTTCAACGCCTACTTTTGAACCTGCAACAACTTCGATAATAGGAAGGTCAAATTTCTTTGCAAATTCCCAGTCACGGGTATCATGAGCAGGAACAGCCATAATAGCGCCTGTACCGTAAGAAGTGAGTACATAGTCTGAAATAAAGATTGGAATTTCGGTATCGTTAACCGGGTTGATACCCATTACACCGTCAAGCTTAACGCCTGTCTTTTCCTTATTAAGTTCTGTACGCTCGAAGTCAGATTTGTGAGAAGCTTCCTTTTGATATGCTTTAACTTCGTCAAGATTGTTAAGCTTATCTGCCCACTTTTCAATAAGCGGATGCTCAGGCGAAATAACCATATATGTAGCGCCGAAAAGAGTATCCGGTCTTGTTGTGTAAACAGTGAGAGTATCGCCCAAAGTTGTGCCGAAATCTACTTCCGCACCAGTTGACCTGCCTATCCAGTTTTTCTGCTGAACTTTAACACGGTCAATAAAATCGAGGTCGTCAAGGTCGTTAACAAGACGGTCGGCATATTCTGTAATTTTAAGCATCCACTGGCTCTGATTTTTCCTTATAACTTCACTGCCGCAACGCTCGCAAACACCGTTTACAACTTCTTCGTTTGCAAGTACGCACTTACAAGAAGTACACCAGTTAACAGCCATTTCCTTTTTGTAAGCAAGACCTTTTTTGAAAAGCTGCAAGAATATCCACTGTGTCCATTTATAATAGCTCGGGTCGGTAGTGTTAATCTCTCTTGTCCAGTCGAAAGAAAAACCGAGTGACTGAAGCTGCTGCTTAAATCTTGCAACATTCTTCTTAGTTACTTCTTCAGGGTGGATATGATTTTTAATAGCATAGTTTTCGGTAGGAAGACCGAAAGCGTCCCAACCCATAGGGTAAAGAACATTGTAACCCTGAAGTCTTTTTTTACGAGCCACGATATCAAGAGCTGTGTATGACCTTGGGTGACCTACATGAAGACCCTGACCTGACGGATAAGGGAACTCAACAAGGCAGTAATACTTAGGAAGCGAAAAGTCCTGTTTTGCCGCAAATGTGTTTTGACTGTACCAAATGTTTTGCCATTTGGACTCAATTTGTTTAAAATTGTAATCCATTATATTAATCCTCCAATAATTTTGCTGTGTCTATTTTTTCGCCGTCCTCCCACAAACGCTCAAGCGAATAAAAATCACGCTGGTCTTTGTGGAAAATATGAATAACGACTGAATTATAATCAAGGCAAACCCACGAAGTGTTTCTGCCTTCAATATGATGAGCCTCTGCACCGAGTAAATCAAGCTTATATTCAACCTCGTCGGCAATAGCCTTAACCTGAGTTGAGCTTGTACCGGTTGCAATAACAAAATAATCGGCAAGAACGGTTAAATCTGTAATACCGATAACCTCAATATTTTCGCCCTTCTTGCTGTCAATAGCCTTGACGGCTGTTTTTACTATATCAAGATTTTCCATATATTCATCCTTCCTGTTTAAAATAAGTGTCAAGTATCCAGTTATAAGCGCTGACAGTTGACGGGTGAAGCGGCTTTTTCTTTTTTGCAACCGACTTAATTGTATAAGCCGTGCCCATCAAAAGACCGTACTCCTTACCCTTCTCCGTTTCTTCTCTTATAACTTCAATATCTTTATAATCTCTGTCGGCAGAGATAAAATCGGCAAGATAAACTATTTCTTCCATAAGGGTCATATTTGCCCTGCCGGTAGTATGATATCTTATTGCTTTGATAATTTCTTCATCTGTAATACCAAGTTTTTTTGCAAATGCCGCACCCGACGACTGGTGATAAAACTTTGGGTTTGCAAGGTCAAAATCTGTCACTTCTATTTTCTGCTCTTTAATAAGTGCAAGCTGTTCGTCAAGGTCACTTTCTTTCATAGCATCGTGAAGAAGACCCGCAACTTCTGCCTTTTCTTCATCTGCACCGTAGCGTTTTGCAAGTTTTTTTGCACTTTCGGCAACACAAAGCGAATGATAAAACCTATAGTCGCTTAGGCGTTCCTTAATAAGCGCAGTATATTTTTCTATATCATACATTGTAAAATCCCCTTTCACAAATGTAATTATAAACACTTTTAGGCAAAAGCGACGAAACATCCTCGCCTCGCTTTATCTTTTCCCTCACTTCGCTTGAGCTGACTTTTAAAACAGGCGTTTTAAGAATAAAAAATTTATTTTTATCAAGTGCGTCAAGCGAATTTGCAAAATCAAGCATTTCAGCCTTTTCACTCTCGTACTCTCTTGCAGAGGTGCAAAGAGTGACAAGCGATAAAATTTCTTTATACTTATACCATTTATCAAAATTAAAAAGTTGGTCTGCGCCGATAATAAGATAAAAATTTGATAAAGGGTATATCTTTTTAAGTTCAGTCAAAGTATCGTAAGTATATGACTTGCCGGTTCTTTTAAACTCAATGTCGCTGACTTCAAACTTATCAATGCCGTCTATTGCAAGTTTTAACATATTAAGCCTGTCCGTTTCATCTGCAAGACCGACAGCAGACTTATGCGGCGGTACTGCTGTAGGAATAAACAAAAGTTTATCAAGTGAAAGCTCTTTCATATACTGCTTTGCAAGATTGATATGCCCGTTATGAATCGGATTGAATGCACCGCCGAAAACGCCTATTTTTTCATTATCTGCCATAATACTTTGGTCTGTCATATTTGGCATAAGGATTCTTGGCTTCCTTTTCTCTTTGGCGCTGTCTTTTGCCTTTAATCTTTACTTTCTTTTTAGCTGTAGCCTTTGCACTGCCTGAACCTCTTTTTTTCTTTTTCTCGGCAATTCTTTCCTCGTCAATTTCACGGTAAAGAACGATAATACCGCCGATAACCTGAATAACATCGGCGCCGAGCGGTTCGGCAAGTTTTTGCGCAAGTTCCTTAGGAGTTTCGGGCGCAGTTTCAAGATGAACTCTTATTTTAATAAGTTCTCTTGTATCGAGTGTATCGTCGATTTGGGTAAGCAAATTTTCGCTTATGCCCTCTTTACCAAGCTGAATAACGGGTTCAAGACCGTTAGCCTTTGCTCTTAAAGCTGCTCTTTCTTTAGATGTCATATAACTTTCTCCAATTCTTTAGTTAAAAGTCGCAAAGCGTTACCCCTGTGACTGATTTTATCTTTTTCTTCTGCCGTATATCTGCCAAACGATTTACCGTCAACCAAAAACAACGGGTCATAGCCGAAGCCCTCGTTGCCGTCACGCTCAAAGCCGATTACGCCGTGACATTCGCCCCTGACAATAATTTCTTTTCCGTCGGGAAATTCACAGCAAATGGCACAAACATAGTGAGCACTTCTTTTTTCAAGCGCAACGCCGTCAAGCTTTTCAAGCAAAAGGTCGTTATTTTTTTCATCATTGCCGTGTTCACCCGCAAAACGAGCAGAAAAGATACCCGGCGCACCGTCAAGATAATCTACGCAAAGACCGGAATCGTCCGCAATGGCAGGCATATTCATCTGCTTGCAAGCCGCAACGGCTTTAAGCTTTGCATTATCTTCAAATGTTTTTCCGTCTTCCTCAACTTCTTCAAGAGTTGTGCCGAGCATTTTTGCCGTAACAACATTTATGCCGAGAGGTGACAAAATACGCTGCATTTCAGCAAGCTTTTTCATATTGTTAGTTGCAAGAATAAAGTCCATTTTTACTCCTTATTTTCATCATCATTGTCTGCATCTTCGTGCATAACAAAGTCTGTTATTTCTTTATCATCGTCAGGCACTTTTGCATCAAAAAGACCTGCGGCAAATGCGTCAGCGTCAAACGGCTGTAAGTCTTCAATCTTTTCACCGACGCCGACAAATTTAACCGGAACATCAAGTTCGTTATTGATAGCGAGAACAACGCCGCCCTTGGCAGTGCCGTCAAGCTTTGTAAGAACTATACCGGTAATACCTGCGGCTTGCTTAAAGTCCTTAGCCTGATTAACTGCATTTTGACCTGTTGTAGCGTCAAGCACAAGCAAAACTTCCTTTGATGCATCAGGAAGTTCACGCTCTATTACACGGCTGATTTTGTTAAGCTCGTCCATAAGATTTTTCTTATTATGAAGCCTGCCGGCAGTATCTATAATGATTACATCACTGTTTCTTGCCTTACCTGCCTGAATTGTGTCATAAACAACCGACGCAGGGTCAGAACCTTCGCCGTGCTTAATAAGGTCAACATCTGCTCTGTCTGCCCAAACCTGGAGCTGTTCGATAGCGGCGGCACGGAAAGTATCGGCAGCGCCCAAAATCACAGACCTGCCCTGTTCTTTAAGCCTTAACGCAAGCTTGCCGATAGTAGTTGTTTTGCCAACGCCGTTAACACCGATAACAAGGATAACCGACGGTTTGCTGCGAAGCCTTAAATAGCTACCGCCCCAAACGATACCTGAAACAATATCTTTCATTATTTCACGAACCTGACGAACATCGTCAATCTTGTCATTTTCAATTTTGCTTTTTAAATCACGAATAATTCTTTCAGCGGTCGGCATACCGACATCGCCCATAATAAGAATTTCCTCAAGTTCGTCGAAAAACTCGGGAGTTATTTTTTCATAAGATTCCACAACCTCATCAATTTGAGCAGTTATACCCTCATCCCTTGTTTTTTTAAGACCTCTTTTGAATACAGAAAAAATACCCATATTTATATCTTCCTTTATGTTATTACATTATATTTCGGCAGTAGCAAAAGCCTGCCTGTAATGTTTATTCAAGCCCCATCTTTGCCGCAAGCTCGGCTGTTTGAAGTTCAATAAGCTTTGAAACGCCTTTTTCCTGCATTGTAACGCCGTAAAGAACATCCGCTTCTTCCATAGTGCCACGCCTGTGGGTGATTGAAATAAACTGAGTTTTGTCGGTCATTTTGCGCATATATTTTGCAAATCTTTCAACATTGACATCGTCAAGCGCCGCCTCAACCTCATCATAAATGCAGAAAGGAGCGGGCTGAACTTTAAGTACGCTGAAAAGAAGCGCCATAGCCGCAAGCGACTTTTCACCGCCTGAGAAAAGGTTGATGTTTTGTACCGATTTTCCCGGTGGCTGAATTCTGATTTCAATAGGCGATTCAAGGCAATTATCAGGTTCTTCCAAAACAAGTTCACCCTTACCGCCGCCAAAGAAATCGGCAAAGCAAACCTTGAATTCCTCATTAATTTTATTAAACTGACTAAGAAACTTTTCGCTCATAGAAGCTGTTAAATCTTCAATGATTTTTAAAAGCTCGTTTTTAGATTTTTCGACATCGCCTATCTGCTCTTTAAGGAATGTGTAGCGCTCGCTTACTTCCTTATATTCTTCAATAGCGCCGACATTGATTGAACCCAAGCCTTTGATAGCAACTTTAATTTCGTGAAGTCTGCGCTTAGCTTCGCTCATATCATCAATTTGAATATTAAGCGCCTCAGCCTCGTGCTTTGTAAGTTCATACTGTTCAAAAAGCATATCGTTAAGCTCGTCATATTCTTTTTTCATTGCGAGTTTTCTTTCATCAAGGCGAACGATTGAACCTGAAAGTTTTTCACGGTCTTGATTTTTAACCTTTTCTTCACTTCTAAGTTCTGTGGTTCTCTTTTCAAGTTCGTTTCGCTGATTGATTTGTTCGCTTACATCATTATTTGACTGCTCGGCTTTTACTCTGAGGTCATTTGCCTGAGCCTTAATTTCATTAATAGAAATGAGGAGCGATTTGTTTTTATCTTCTATCTGAGCAATTTCATCCTGAATTGTTTTAACCCTGTCAGATTGCGAATTCTTCCTGAAATTGAGTTCCTCAACCGAAAGTTTTGCCGATTCGTTATCTTTGGCAAGAGTTACAAGTTCAAGATTAATTTGCTCGCTCTTTGCCCTAAACTCATCACGCTTTGCATTTATTTCACTTGCGTTGCCGCTTGTTTTTTCAAGTTCGGTTTCGTTAAGCTTAATTTCATTTTCAATTTCTTTTATCTTTTCTTCGCCCGACTTAGCTTCTTTTTCAAATTCTTCTATTCGTGATTTTGAATTATTCTTTTCGTTAACAAGAATATTAAGCTGTGATGAAAGCAAATCGTATTTTTCAGACACAAGCTTATGCTCGCCCTGCGCTCTGATAAATTCTTCCTTAGCCTGCTGCAAATCAGCCTCGGCGCCCTGAAGCTCTGCAAGGGCAAAATTAGCTTCTTCCAAAGCGGTTTTATATTTTGTTTTAATATCTTCGCAAGCCTTTTCAAGTTCCTTTGCCTGAGCATTAAGTTCGTCAATCATATTGCCCCTTGAAAGGATACCTGCACCTCTTGACTGTGAGCCGCCGGTCATTGAACCGCCCGGGTTAATAACCTGGCCGTCAACGGTAACTATCTTAAATCGGTTTGAATACCTTTTTGCAATACCGATAGCGCAGTCCATATCTTCAACAATAACTACACGGCCGAGAAGATTTGAAATAATATTTTTATACTCTGCTTTACACTCCACAAGGTCACTTGCTATTGCAACAAAGCCGAGGTTATCGTCAAGACCGTGCTCGTCAAGATTTCTCGCCTTAATTGCCGAAATAGGTAAAAATGTTGCCCTGCCGACACGATTATTTTTAAGATAATAAATTGCACGCTTAGCGTCGGCTTCATTGCCAACAACAATATTTTGCATTGCCGCACCGAGTGCAACTTCAACAGCTACACTATACTCATTATCAACCGTAATAAGAGAAGAAAGCGGACCGTGAACACCTGAAAGTGCCTTGCTTTGCGCCTGCTTCATAACAGCCTTAACCGCACCGGAGAAGCCTTCCATATTCTTTTCAAGGTCAAGAAGCATTCTTGCCTTTTGCTGCTTTTGGTTAAACTCGGCATTTGCTTTTTCAAGTTCAGCTTTAAGCTTGTCTGCCTTATCCGTCTTTGTTTGAAGTTTGATTTTGTAGCCTTGCATTGAGTTGTTGTTTTCATCAATTCTTGATTGCAAAGCATTTAACTTTTCTTCGCTTTCGCTCTTTTTAGCTTCGATTTCTTCAAGGTCTTTCTTGCCCTGAACAATAGAATCGTCAACAACGCTCTGCCTTGATTTAATCTGCTCGGCTGAAGTCAATGCCTGCGAACACTTGACCCTGCAATCTGAAAGTTTAAGAGTTAAAGCGGTGATTTTTTGATTAAGTTCAACAGTAAGCTTAGAAAATTCTTCATTAGATGAAAGAAGATTATTCATCTCGTCGGTAACTTCTTTAAGCTCCTGCTTTTTAAGTTCTATATCTTTTTCGCTCTTTGCGATAAATTCATTTTTTTCTTCAATTTGAGCGTCGATTGAAAGGTTTGTATTATCAACATCACCGATATCGTTTTTAAGCCTTTCAATAGTTTCATTATTATGATTAAGAGTAGTTTGCAAAACGGAAGCCTCACCGTCTTTGCGAAGCGCCTCCTCCTCGTATGCTTTTGAGCCTGCTCTTATCTGCTCGATTTGAGTGTTGATAGAAACTGTTTTTTGAGCAATTTCTTCAATTTCGTTTTCAATATCTTTAAGTTCTTTTTCACAAATGTCATAGGAAGCGTTTGCGGCATCAATCTTATGCTCTTGCTCCCTGAGTTCGCTTGTAAAACGGTTGATTTTGTTTACCCAAACACCGATTTCAAGAGTCTTCTTTTCATCCGACAAGGTGATAAACTTTTGCGCCTTTTCACTCTGCTTTCTAAGCGGTTCGACACGGCTTTCAAGTTCGCCTAAAATGTCAAGAAGTCTTACTAAATTTTCCTGCGCTTGGTCTAAGCGACGATTTGCGTCTTTTCTTTTGTGACGAAAAAGTGAAATACCAGCCGCTTCTTCAAAAAGCTCACGCCTGTCCTCATTTTTTTGAGAAATGATAGAGTCAATCTTACCTTGACCTACCATAGAATAACCGTCAGAACCAAGACCCGTATCCATAAAGAGTTCTCTGATATCTCTTGCTCTTACATTTTCGCCGTCGATTTTATATTCGCTTTCGCCCGAACGGTAATATCTTCTTGAAACGGTTACGATTTCGCCCTTGTCTTTAAGCGATGCGTCGGAATTGTCAAGGGTAAGCTGAACCTGAGCAAAACCAAGCGGCTTACGAGCGGAAGTACCGCCGAAAATGACATCTTCCATTTTTGAGCCACGAAGCGATTTTGAACTTGTTTCGCCCAAAACCCAACGAACCGCATCTGAAATATTACTTTTGCCCGAACCGTTAGGACCTACAACTGCGGTTATACCCTTGCCGAAGTTGAGCGCCGTTTTGTCCGGAAAAGACTTAAAGCCTTGTATTTCAAGTGTTTTTAATACCATTATTTTATCTCCAATTCATCAACATCAAGGTCGTTGTTGATAACAATTTTTATATTATATCCTCGCTCAATCAAAAGATAAATGTTTGACTTTTTATTACCCTTCAGCTTTGAAAGCGACTTTGAATTAACAGCCACTTCATAGTCAGCCGGTGGAAGCGAGAGAATTTTATTAGCCAAAATTTTCGACTTAACAAGTTCGCCGAATGAATCGTGAAAACCGCCTGCAAGCATATTTTTCTTAATATCTTCGCTCGAATGAAGCCCGAGCCTTATAATCTTTATTCCCGCATTTTCAAAAAGAGGTACGAGTTTTGCACAAAGTTCGGCAGAATCTTCGGCATCAAGCGGCTTATATTTACCGCTCAAATATAAATCTGCCAAATATGTATCTTTAAGCACAACTGTAGGATAAATGCGAACTGTAGCGGGCTTTAGCGAAATTATCTTTTTTGCAGTTTCAAGTGCTTTTTGCTCGGTATCCTTATATAAACCCGTCATCATTTGAAGACCGAGTTCAAAACCGTAAGACTTAATTAGCTTTGATGCATTTACCACATCTTCGCTCGTATGCCCTCTCCTGTTTGCTTTAAGCACTTCGTCATCCATACTTTGAGCACCGAGTTCGATACTCGTGACGCCGTATTTTTTTAACAGAGTCAAAATTTCGTCATCAATAAAGTCGGGCCTTGTAGAAATGCGAATACCCCCAACTTCACCTGATTTTATATATTTATAAGCTGCCTCTAAAAGAGAGAGCATATATTTTCTTTCAATCGCAGTAAACGAACCGCCGAAAAAAGCTATTTCATAGTCATAACCTTTATATTTCAAGGCAGTTTGAACCGCTTTGTCAACATCCTCAACGGTTGGTTCAACACTCTTGCCGGTAATTGTTTTTTGGTTACAAAACGAACACAGGCACGGGCAGCCCTTGTGAGGAACAAAAATACTTATATTTCCTTTTTTCATATTATACCCATAAGCTTGAGCGCTTCCTTAGCGGCAGCCTGCTCGGCACTCTTTTTGCTTCTTCCTTCGCCCTTACCGATAACATTTGAATTAAGATGAACTTCAACTTCAAAAGTTTTGTTATGGTCGGGTCCTTTTTCACCCGTCAAAACATAGTTAACATTTTCGTCAGGGTTTTGCTGAACTACTTCCTGGAGAGTAGTTTTATAATCTTTAAAATTGATATGATGAGTTTCAACGGCAGGCTTTAAAAATGAAAGCACAAATTTTTCCGCACTTTCCATACCGCCGTCAAGATATATTGCGGCAATTAGCGCCTCAAACGCATTTTCAAGTATTGAAGGTCTGTCGGCACCACCGGTATTTGATTCACCTTTGCCTAAAAACAGAGCGTCACCGAGCGATATTTGCCTTGCAAAATCGGAAAGCGACTGAGTACAAACAAGAGATGAACGAAGTTTTGACAAGTCACCCTCCGGCATATCGGGAAAACGACGGAAAAGAAAATTTGCAGAAATGATTGACAGCACTGCGTCACCCAAAAATTCCATTCGCTCGTTACACCTGATTTTGCCGTGCCTTTCATTTGCAAAAGACGAATGAGTAAGAGCTTCCATAAGAAAATCTCTGTTTTTAAATTTGTATCCTATTTTTTCTTCTAATACTGTCATTACTAAGCCTCTTGTGTAGTTAATTTAAACTCGGATTCCATAGCAGGAATTAAATCGTTATCTATAAACCAAACTGCTTGTTTGATTGCATTTTTAAAAGTTCTTGCATCAGCTGAGCCGTGAGCTTTTATAACCGGTTTTTTAACGCCGAGCATAACGGCGCCGCCGTATTCTTTATAGTCAAACTGCGTTTTCATTTCATCAATACCGGACTTCACTCCGAGGTAGGAAAGCTTAGAAATAGGGCTTTTCATAAATGCATTTTTAAACCCATTCATAAGTACCTTTGCAACACCCTCATACATTTTTAATATAAGATTACCGGTAAAACCGTCGGCAACGACCACATCTGCGTCACCAAACGGAATTTGCCTGCCCTCAATATTGCCGATAAAATTATACGGCGCATTTTTCATAAGAGCATAAGCTTCCCTTACCATAGGCGTACCCTTTGTGCTTTCCTCGCCGTTATTTGCAAGAGCAACTCTCGGGTTTTGAACTTTCATAATTTTGTTCATATAAAGACTGCCCATTTCACCGAACTGATAAAGAAATTCTGCACGGCACTCACTGTTTGCACCGCAGTCCATAAGAAGAAACGGTTTATTCGCACTCGGCATAACAGAAGCGATTGCAGGACGCTTAACGCCCTTTATCCTTTTAGTAATAAGCGTTGAGCCTACTGTTACGCAACCGGTGTTGCCTGCGCTTACAAAAGCGTCGCCCTCATTTTCATTAAGAAGCTTAAAGCCGATGCTCATTGACGAATCAGCTTTTTCTTTAAGCACACACTTTGCATCGTCGTGCATAGTTATAACAGAATTTGAATTTACTGTTTTTATATTATCAAGCGAAATGTTATTGTCATCGCAACACTTCCTAATTACATTTTCATCACCGACAAGTATCGGCGTGATATTATATTCTTTTTTTGCTAAAAGCGTACCCTTAATTATTTCAAGAGGAGCATTATCGCCGCCCATAGCATCAATAATTATTTTCTTTTGCTTTGACATAACATTCACCTTTCTTCAAAATTATAATTTTTTTATTTGATTATCAAGACTTTCAAGTGCACGAGTGGCAAGAGCCGTGTAGCGTTCTTTTTTATCTCTAATCTTAGGTTCAATAGTCGGGAGCACACCGAAGTTTGCACCCATTGGCTGAAAGTTTTTAACGCTCTCGTCGCTGATATAATCGCAAAGAGCACCTATCATAGTGACATCATCAGGTACAAACGAATCTTTTCCCTCTGCTTTTCTTACTGCATTTATACCTGCAATAATGCCGCTTGACGCACTTTCCATATAACCCTCAACACCGGTAATTTGACCTGCAAAAAACAAATTCGGTTTAGTGCGCAAACTGAAATCACTGTTAAGGAGCGTTGGAGAATTGAGAAAAGAATTCCTATGCATAACGCCGTAGCGTACAAACTGTGCATTTTCAAGACCGGGTATCATAGTGAAAACCCGTTTTTGCTCGCCAAACTTCAAATTAGTTTGAAAACCGACCAAGTTAAACATAGTACCCTTTGAATTTTCACGCCTGAGCTGAACACACGCCCAAGGTCTGTGACCCGTATTGGGGTCAACCAAGCCAACCGGCTTCATAGGGCCGAAACGGGGAGCATCAAACCCTCTCTTAGCAAGCTTTTCAATCGGCATACAACCTTCATACACATCAAAATCGTGAACGACTGCACCCTCGGCATTAACAAGCTCATTTATAAAGTTTTCATACTCAGCCTTATTAAACGGACAGTTAATATAGTCGTCATCACCGCCACGCTCATACCTTGAAGCGCCGAAAGCCCTTGTCATATCAACGCTATCCGCCATAACGATAGGAGCAGCGGCATCGTAAAACGAAAGATAATCGCCTGTTATTTTGCTTATACTTTCCGCAAGTTTACCGTCGGTCAAAGGACCTGTTGCAACGATTGTGATTGTATCATCGTCAAGTTCAAGGTTTTCAACAACTTCGTTAACAACTTCAATATTGGGATGAGATTTTATTTTATCGGTAACAGCTTGCGAAAACAAATTTCTGTCAACCGCAAGTGCGCCGCCGGCAGGGACACTCACGCTCCTTGCAATAGGAACGGTAAGCGAACCGAGCCTTGCCATTTCCTCTTTTAAAAGACCTGCCGCACTTTCAATTCTTGAAGCTTTAAGCGAATTTGAGCAAACAAGTTCGCAAAATAAATCGGACTTATGAGCCTCACTGTGCTTAATCGGCTTCATTTCATAAAGTGAAACCTTATAGCCTTTATTTGCAATTTGCCAAGCGGCTTCAACACCGGCAAGACCGGCACCTATAACTTTAAATTTCATAAATTATTCTTCTGTTTTCTTCTTTCTCGGTGCAGGTTTTGTAAAACCGCATCCCTCGGTATCAGGGCAATAAAGCACATTGCCTCTGCGTTTAAACAGCGATTTGCCGCATCTTGGGCAAACTTCGTCGCTCGGCTGGTCCCAAGTCATAAAGTTACAATTAGGATAATTTGAGCAACCGTAGAAAGAAGTACCCTTCTTAGTTTTCTTTTCAATTACATCACCGCCGCACTCAGGGCACTTAGCCTTGGTTCTGAAAATAAGCGGCTTTGTATTTTTACATTCAGGATAGCCCGGGCAGGCAAGGAATTTACCGAATCTGCCGACTTTGATAACCATATTTCTGCCGCACTTTTCGCAGATTTCATCGGTTTCTTCTTCTTTAAGCTTAATTTTAACGCCTTGCATTTCCTCTTTAGCTTTTTCAAGCGGTTTTTCAAAATCGTCATAATAAAGACGAATCATCTCTTTATAATTCTTTTCGCCGCTGTCAATCTTGTCAAGGTCGGCTTCCATTTTAGATGTATATTTTACATTAACGATATTAGGCATTCTCTCTTTAAGAAGAGAAGTAACAGCTTCGCCAAGCTCCGTAGGCACAAACTGCTTGCCCTCACGCTTAACATACTCACGATTCAAAATGGTTGAAGTGATGGTTACATAAGTTGACGGTCTGCCGACACCGTTTTCCTCAAGCGCTTTTGTAAGCGAAGCTTCGGTAAATCTTGCCGGCGGCTGGGTGAAGTGTTGGTTGCCGAGAATGCTCTTGAGTTTAAGCTCGTCGCCCTCTTTCATAATCGGGAGAGGAGAAGCGGAATCACTCTTTTCATCGTCAACCTTTTCTTCATAAAGCTTTGTAAAGCCGTCAAATTTGACTGTGTAACCCGTTGCGGTAAAAATATAATTCTTTGCTTCAATTTCAATTTTCATAGTTTCCTGCAAACAAGATTCCATAAGAGAAGCAATAAATCTTTCCCAAACAAGCTTATAAATTTTATATTGGTCGGAAGTGAGGTACGCTTTTACAGATTCAGGAGTCACATTTGGCATTGAAGGTCTGATAGCTTCGTGACCGTCCTGAATATTACTCTTTGACTTAAAATATCTCGGTTTTTTAGGAAGATACTTTTCGCCGTAAGTTTCGGTAATATATTCGTTACCTGCTGCTCTTGCTTCCTCAGATATACGAAGGGAGTCGGTTCTCATATATGTAATAAGACCGACAGTGCCGAGGTCACCGGCTTCAACACCTTCATAAAGTTCCTGAGCGGCTTTCATAGTTCTTCTTGCTTGGAAAGACAAGCGTCTTGAAGCTTCCTGCTGGAGAGTTGAAGTAATAAACGGAGGAGTAGGATTTTTCTTCCTGCTGCCCTTTTTAACATTTTTTACAATATATGTTGCATTTTCAAGGTCGGCTAAAACCGAGTCGCTTTGCTCTTTATTTTCAATCTTAATCTTCTCACCGTCTTTACTTGAAAGAGCGGCAGAGAAAACTTTTCTTTCCGGCGGGTTGGTAAACTTAGCGTCGATTGACCAGTATTCCTCAGCCTTAAAAGCACGAATTTCTTCTTCCCTGTCAACAATGAGTCGAAGCGCAACAGACTGAACACGACCGGCTGAAAGACCTCTCCTTATTTTTTGAGAAATAAACGGTGAAAGCTTGTAGCCGATAAGACGGTCAAGGATACGGCGAGCTTGCTGAGCGTCAACAAGGTCAATATCAATTTGCCTTGGAGCTGCCATACCGTTTTTAACACCGTTTTTGGTTATTTCGTTAAATGTAACTCTGTTTTTATCTTTAAGGTCAAGACCCAAGAGAGTTGCGAGATGCCAAGAAATAGCTTCCCCTTCACGATCGGGGTCGGTTGCGAGATAGACATAGTCCGCAGCGTCAGCCTTTTTCTTTAAGTCCTTGACGAAGCTTTCCTTTCCTTTTATTACAGCATATTTAGGTTCAAAATCGTTTGCTATATCAACGCTGAGCCTTGCCGCAGGCAAATCTCTTACATGACCCATAGAAGCTATAACATCATAGCCCCTGCCGAGATAGCCTTTAATATTCTTTGCCTTTGCAGGCGACTCAACAATCACTAATTTAGACATATTTTATTTCCTTTCAGGATAATTTAAACCTCTTACCGGAGGCACTTTCTATCACTTTTATTATTTCAAGATAAGTTAACGCCGACAGCACTTTTGCAGGCGGAATGTCAACTTTTTCAATTATATCATCAATATTCATATATTGGTCGCTAAGGCAGTCATAAACTTTTTTGTTGTCCCCTGTAAGTTTTAACACCTTATCTTCAACATCAAGCCTGTGCTGTCTGCCCTGTTCCAAATTATCAAAAGAATATTTTTTGTCAACTTTATTGTTTTCTACAGTAGGTTTTTCATTAAGCTCTTTACTGCTCTTTTTCTTAACATCGGTTAAATCAAGATTTTGCTCGGAGCTGTCAAGCATTATTTCAACCGACGACCTCACTTTTGAAAGGTCAATCGTATCATAATCAGACGCATAATCTTGAAGTATACTTATGGGGTCAAGTGCAATTTTAGCACCGTCGGCAATAAGTTTATTAGTCCCTGCAAATTCGCTTGCCATAATAGAACTTGGAACTGCGTAAACATCCCTGTTTTGGTTAATTGCCAAATTTGCGGTAATAAGGCTTCCGCTTTTAACGCCCGCCTCAACAACGACAACACCGAGCGACAAGCCGCTGATTATTCGATTCCTAAGCGGAAAAGTAATCTTTGTTGCAGGGGTGAACGGTTGAAATTCTGTAACAAGCGCACCGTTTTGGGAAATAATTCTTCTGAGCGCTTCGTTTTGTTTTAAATAATTTGCACCCAAGCCGTTCCCGAGAACCGCCACGGTTTTGCCGCCGGCTGAAATTGCACCTTTGTGAGCATATGTATCGATTCCGAGTGCTCCGCCGCTGACTACCAAAGCGCCCGCTTCGGTTATACCCTTGCTCAAAATATGGGTTGCTTTAACAGCGTACTCACTCGCTTTCCTTGTACCGACAATTCCGATAGCAACGAGATTATCAATATCCGGCAATTTGCCGCAGGCATAAAGCACTGCGGGAGGGTCGATAATTTGCTTTAGTCTGTTTGGATATCGGCTGTCGTCATAGTCAATAATCTGCCAATTATTATCGTTGCAGGAAAGTATAACTTCTTCGCTTTGATTTAAGTCGCAGGAAATAAGTTTTTGCACCTGTTTTTCGGTTAAAGAAGTTGACATCCTCCACTCAATCTCGCCGGCATTATACAAATCTTTTGCAGATGAAAACTCATCAATAATTTTGCTGAGCTTTGCCGAGTAGCCGAGCGCATTTTGAAGCCATATCCAATATTTTGCATTTTCACTCATCTCAGCATCTCCCACATAGTTATTGCCGCCGCTACATTAGCATTAAGACTTTCAGCCCTGCCGAGCATAGGTATTGTTATTTTTTCGTCACAGACTGCAAAAACTTCGTCGCTTACACCGTTTGCTTCGTTACCGATAACGCAAAGTGAAGGAGAAGAAAAATCAACCTGCGTAATCTTCTTTGCATTAAAATCGGGCGAAGTGGCATAAGTTTTAATACCGAGTGCTTTTGCCTCATTTATTGTTTTTGCAAGGTTATCGCTTTCATAAACATCCGCCCTTAAAACAGAACCCATAGAAGCACGAAGCACCTTCGGGTTATACACATCGCAGCCGCCGCCGACTATAACGCCGTCAATACCGAGCGCCTCACTCGTTCTAATTACAGTGCCGAGATTGCCGGGGTCCTGAAGATTGTCAAGCGCAATATATTTTTTGCCCGATTGAAGATTAATACTTTTTTCTTTCATTTTGCAAACGGCAAACACACCCTGCGAATTTTTCGTTTCACTGAGCTTTTGCGCAATATCGTTTGAAATAAAAAACGAAGAACGGCTGAGAGCCTGCATTTTTGCAGCGCTTTCAAAATATTTGCTGTTTGCTTCTTCGGTTATTAAAAATGTTTCAACCTCAAAAGAAGAATTAAGGGCGTCAAAAACCAGCCTTGCCCCTTCAAGAACAAACAAGCCTTGTGCCCTACGCTCCTTGGAAGAGGAAAAGAGTTTTTTAACGCCCTTTATAATTTCATTGTTTTTTCCTGTGATTTTTTCCATACACAACTCCAAGAAAGTGTGCCAATAATTTACATTCGTTTAAAGAAATCACTGACTTAATATTATTTTAATTTATATTATATTACATTATAAGCAAAAAAATTTCAATACAAAAAATCAGTTTTTTTAAAAAATATATAAAAAAACGGAGCGCATATTTAAAATACACGCCCCTATTTTGAAAGATTTATTTGGTTTTGACTGTCTTAACTTTACTCCAAGAAGAATATACCGTTTTGCCGTTTTCCTTTTTGTAAGTTCTTACTTTAACAAAATATTTTTTGTTTGATTTAAGCTTTTTAACGGTATTTTTAGACTTGGTGAACTTCTTCGTTTTAGTGGTCTTTTTTGTAAATTTCTTGCTTGTTGAATATTTTACCTGATAGCCTGTTGCATCATTATTTTTAGAATTGCTTAAAATAAAACTCTTTTTTCCCGATTTGAGAGTATAAATCTTAGGTGTTTTAAGTTTCTTCTTGCTCTTGGCACTGTCTTTATATGAATAGCCGCAAATTGTGCAGGTATGAAGAGTATAGCCGTCTGCAAAATATGTAGGTGCAACATAGCTTGCGCTGAAATTATGGTCGCACATATCCGAAGTGAAAGCCGAAAAAGCAAGCGCATATTCACTTGCAGTATCAACTTTAATCATATATGTGCCGGCTGAAACCGTAATATCCTTATTTGTTGTTACAGGCACGGTATTGTCACCCCAAACATAAACCGTTTCATATTTCTTTGAACGGTCCTGACTGTAAAGCACTGCCTGCGCATCGCCGTAAGAAACAAGACTGATACGATATTTGTTTTCGGCAGGAACATTCACCTGATACCAGTATCCGTCCTCTTCAACTGTTGACAAGCCTGAAACTGCTTTGCCGATTATAATATTTTGAGGGTTAACATAGCTGTTGCCGCCGAAAGTTGCTGAAAGGGAATATTTGCCCTTGCCTACTACTTTAACAAAATAGTCACCTGCAACAAGAATTTTATTTTCAATTTCTATTGTTGAAGCGCCGTTAACATCTTTTATAATTTTTGAAAACACTTCATTTTTCTTATCTGTTGAGCTAAAAACTTTAACATCAAGATAATCATCTGTTTTCATTTTAAGTTTAAGCTTGCCCTGAGTATCAAGGTGGAAGCTGTACCAATCTTCAGAATTAACAATATGCTTATGGTCAACCTCATCACTCCAACTGCCGTCAAGTTTGAGAACAGTGGTGGTTTGCGACGGTGTTTGAGTAATTAAATCTGCCCAAGCAACAGGTGCGATAAACACGCTTGAAACAATCATCATTAAAGCCAATAAAACGCTTGATATTTTCTTCATAATAGTCACTTAACCTTTCAATATTTTTTATGGTATTATATCATCTTTTTATACATTTGTCAAAAATATTTTTATACATTCTCCTTTGTTTGACTAAAAAATGAGGTTAAAATACAGACCTTTTTTATTGTTGATTTGCGAACAAATTATTGTATGATAATAATAAGATTTTGATTATAATTTACTATTCTATGTCAGTTATGCATATATAATTTATGATAATGATAAAAACGGTCACACCAAATCAAATGTGACCGTTTTACTTTTTATAGTAAACTATATTTTATTTTCTTCTGCGTGGGGGCGGCGGCATATCGTTTGGACCTTTGCCGTACTTTTCTTCGTTTTCCTGTGCTCTTGCCCTGCGCCTTTTTTCAATTTTTTTCTTCTTATTAAGACTCTTAATAAAGAAATAAATATACAGAGCAAGAAGAACAAACAAAACGGCAATAACAATTTTAACAACGGTAAGACCGAAAAATGTTTTTATCGCATTAATCACTTTAAGAAAAGTTGAAAGTTCAACCGTATTTGCCGCAACAAGTTGAACCGTTGCAACAACTTGGTCACCGTAGATTATATTTGCTTTGCAAACTTTTTGACCTTTTGTGACCGGTGCTTCAAGCGATGACGGTTTCCCCTTGAGTTCAACAATTACGGCTGACTTATCAAGACCTGCCGGAACAATTACATTGTAATCTTTTTGAGCAACAAGCTGAACACTGTCAGCGCCCTTTCCGTTTTCAACCGCCACTTCGCCTAAAACTTCGTCTTTGCTGACGATAGTAGTATATTTTAAGTTGTCAAACGCCCAAGTAAAAAGCGTTTTTGCATCAACGAAAGAGCACTTTGTAAGATAGCTTTGACCCTTAATTTTTTGCTGTGGCGACTTCATAACTATTGCAAGGTAATTATATCCGTCCTTTGAAGCTTTTGTAATAACGCAGTACTCCGCTTCTTCTGTTGAACCGGTTTTTATACCCTGAGCGTATTCATAATAATAAGTTACATAACCCGGATGAAGCATTAAATTTGTATGCGGCAGGGTAAGACCCTTATATTCATATTCCGTTGTGGTTGAATACTTAACAAAGTCGGAATTTTTTAGTGCTTCAAGCGTAATTTTTGACATATCACGGGCAGTAGTGTAATGATTATTGTCGTGAAGACCCGACGGATTTGTGAAATTAGTGCTTTCACAGCCGACTTTTTTAACCCAGTCGTTCATCATTTGAACAAACTTTTCCTTAGTGCCGCCGACATATTCCGCCAGCACCTCGCAAGCATCACAAGCAGAGTGAACCATGGTAAGATACAAGAGCGTATCAATACTGATTTCCTCCCCCACTTCAATACCGGCAACCTGAGCGCCTGTGCCGACAGATTCATCATAAGCAGCTTGAGTCATCTTGGTTTTTGCACTTACATCCTTAACATTTTCAAGCGTTACCATTGCGGTAACAATTTTAGTAAGTGATGCCGGATAAAGCTTTTCGTCAATATTTTTTTGAGCGACAACAGGATAAGAATCATCATCAAGATTTATGAGCATATAAGCTTCGGCATAAATCTTTTCATCCGGCTTATAAGTAGCTGCCTGAGAAGTAAAAGGAACGCACACAAATGCGCTTATTAACATTATTAACGATAAAAATATACAAAGTGTTTTTTTCATAGACTTGACACCTTTAGAATTTAATTATATTATATTAATAGTTTAACATCTTTTGAAACTTTTTTAAAGACTATATTTATATTTTTTTGGAGAAAATTATGATTTATATAACCGGCGACACTCACGGTGACATATCGTGCTTTAAAAATCCCAAATTGTCAAAGCTGACTGAGAAAGACATACTTATTGTTTGCGGCGATTTCGGTTTTATTTGGAACCCTCGTGACAAGAACGAGAGGAAAAATCTTGAAATATTAAAAAAGAAAAAGTACACCATCTGTTTTGTTGACGGTGCACACGAAAATTTTGATATTTTAAATTCATACAAGCCATACAGATGGAAGGGCGGCAACACTCACAAAATTGCTAACAACATTTATCACCTTATGCGTGGCGAAATTTTCACTTTTGAGGGCAAAAGCTTTTTCGTTATGGGCGGCGGAGAGAGTGACGACGCTTATATGAGAGAGGAAAATGTAAGCTGGTGGGAGGACGAGCTTCCGTCTGCCGAGGATATGAGAAACGGCGTCAGCAACATTAAAGATACCGAGAAAAACATTAATTATATCTTAACTTACGAACCGCCTACCGTTGCAAAAGATATACTCAAACAGCGTACAAACCGCAACATTATCATAACTCCGCTCAACACTTATCTTCAGGAGCTTATGGAGAATGTTCAGTATATGCACTGGTACTTCGGCTCGCTCCACCTCGACCTCAATATCAGCAAAAAAATGACCGCTGTGTTTAATGAGATTATACCTATCGGGTAATAAAAAAGCCTTGCCAAAACATTGACAAGGCGTAACAGTAATGTTATAATTAAGTTGTAATAAGAGGTAATCAAGCGATTGCCCCTTGACTATTATGGTTAAGAAAAACAACCACTGCAAGTTTAGCGGACTTAGTGGTTGTTTTTATTTTTTGGTATATTTTTCAAAAAAAATTAACATCACCTAATATCATTTTAACAACATCATCAACTGACATATCCTTTGAAAGCGATTTTTCGTTATCAAAGCCTAAATAATCTTTTTCTTTATACCAGCGCATCATATCCAGCTCGGTGTAACTGACATCAGCTTTGGTTTGAAATCTTTTAACAGTTTCATCAAACGGTATATCGTAATAGTATGTATGGATATTATCAAAGTTTATTTTGATATAATCAAACAAAGGTTTATACCAACAGGAATTTAAAATGCCTTCAAGAATAATTAGATTGCTATGTTCTTTGCCGAAAATGATTAACTCTTTTAGCAAATCAATAGCTGTACTGTTTTCACCGTCTTTAGTATGCAATATGCCTCGTCTGATAACATCCTGAGAAAGAAGCATACAATCTGAGCCTAAATATTCACATAATTTATTTGCTACAGTTGTTTTTCCGCTGCCGGAATTACCTCTTATTATAATAATTGTATCCGTCATTTTTCAAATTTTCTTTCAATATCTTTTTTACGCAAAACCAGTAATTGCTTTAAGCAATTTAGTTCTTCATTGTTCGGGTTAATAAATCTAAATGTTGTTTTGCAAACATTACAATATTCTTTTCCAAATATTTTCTTTGTTGTTCCTCCGCCGCAAGAGCCGCATCTTTCACAAATATCAATATGCTTTGTTGCAATTTTCTTGGCAGTTTCATCTATTTTACATTCTTTATACCAAGAGGAATCACTGTCATCCGTCCAAACTGTAAGCGGTGAAAATTTTACTTCATCACCAACAGCATTAAGCAGAATAAAACATACAAACTCGCCATTATATTTAACATAGTAATAAGTTTGGTTCTTCCAATAACCGCCTGCTCGTTCAAATATCATACCGTTTTGTAAAAGAAAGTCTAACAAATCAACTGCAACTTGATTTAATTCTTTTCTGTTGATTTTTTCTATGCTCATCATAATAATTCCTATTTTATACCCTACCAATATAAAGTGCTGATTTATTTGGCATTATGTAGATATTGTTTTGGCTATATTTAGCAAAAAATGATTTTAAATCGGCAACATACGAGGTGTATGAGGAATCGGTTTCGGTTGGGGCGTAGGAGGACGAAAGGCAACGTTTTATGAATTTTTCAAGATCATAATCAAGCGGGTTATCAAATTCAAAATAGTCATATTTGCCGTCAAAGAAAATATTAATTTCTTCTTTGGTTATTCTTGTGCCACCGTTAAAGCCTTTGAAATTTTCGCAATGCTTTGCGGTTAAATTTGCAAGGTCAATTGAGCTTTTATCGCTCGTATCACGCATATTCCAAATGAGTGCAACTACACCGTTTTGCTTCAAAATTCTTTTAGCTTCAAGCTTAAATTTAGGCTTATCAAACCAATGGAAAGACTGAGCGCAGGTGATAAAATCGACGCTATCATTAGGCAAAGTCGTTGCTTCTGCGCTTGCGTTAACGCTGATGAACTTATCATAATTTGAAAGGGCGTTTTCCGCTTTTTCTCGCATTTCGTCGTTAAGTTCAACCCCGTAAACGGTTGCACCATTTTCCAAAAGCTGACGAGTAAAAATACCCGTGCCGCAACCGATATCGGCAACGATTTTCTCACTGTTCAAGCCGTATTCGCAAAGTTTGTCAAACAAAGCAGGAGCATAACTCGGCCGTGCGCTGACATAATTATCCGATTTATTGTCAAATAAATTTGTATTATCCATAGTATACCTCTTTATTATTTATTTTAGCACGGAATAATAATATTTGCAATTTCAATATATCACAATAAATTTTGGCAAAATCGACAAAACTCAACATTTATTATTGAAAATAATATAAACTAATATTATAATATATTAGACAAAATTCAGAGAGGGAAACTGCTATGAATATTTTTGAAGCTATTAAGTCATTGGTTAAATATGCAATCGACAATGAGATGATTGAAAAAGAGGATGAAATTTGGGCAATAAACAGAATTTGCGAAGCTCTCAAAATTGATTCTTTTGAAGAAAGTGAAGCGAAGGAGAACGACCTTGAAAAAATCTTAGCCGTCATCCTTGACTACGCTGTTAAAAACGGTCTTTGTGAGGATAGCGTTGTTTACCGTGACCTTTTTGACACAAAAATTATGGGGCTTATCACTCCGAGACCGAGCGATGTTATTAAAAAATTCAAATCACTTTACGAAAAGTCACCGAAAGATGCTACCGATTTTTACTACAAATTAAGTCAGGACAGCAACTACATAAGAAGATACAGAATCAAAAATGATTTAAAATGGATAACAAAAACCGAATACGGCGACATTGATATTACTATCAACCTTTCAAAGCCGGAAAAAGACCCGAAGGCTATTGCCGCTGCGCTTAAAATGAAAGCGGCTTCATATCCTAAGTGTTTGCTTTGCAAGGAAAATGAGGGATATGCAGGAAGAATTAATCACCCTGCCCGTCAAAATCACAGAATCATTCCTATGACCCTTGCAAATACTCCGTTTTTTATGCAGTATTCGCCGTATGTTTACTACAACGAGCACTGCATAGTATTTAACGCCGAGCACACTCCGATGAAAATTGAGAGAGGCGCTTTTGAAAAGCTTCTTGATTTTATTGAACTTTTCCCTCATTACTTTATAGGTTCAAACGCTGACTTACCTATCGTAGGCGGTTCAATTCTTACTCACGAGCATTTTCAGGGCGGTAACTACGAATTTGCTATGGCTAAAGCACCTATTGAAACCGAGGTTAAATTCAGCGGTTTTGAAGATGTTGAAGCAGGCATAGTCAAGTGGCCTATGAGCGTTATCCGCATTGCTTCAAAGGACAAGGCAAAGCTTGTTGAACTTGCAGATAAAATTCTTACCGACTGGAGAAGCTATACAGACGAAGAATCGTTTATTTACGCTGAAACCGACGGTGAAAAGCACAACACAATCACCCCTATCGCAAGGATGAGAAACGGCAAGTTTGAGCTTGATTTGGTACTTAGAAACAACATTACTACCGAGGAATGTCCGCTCGGCTACTATCATCCACACCCTGAATATCATCATATCAAGAAAGAAAATATCGGTCTTATTGAAGTTATGGGTCTTGCAGTTCTTCCGAGCAGACTTAAAAATGAAATGGCGCTTATTAAAGACGCAATGCTCAGCGGCAAAGATATAGCATCTATCGAAGCTATCGCAAGCCATAAAGAATGGGCTGAAATGATTATGAATAAATACGATATTAATGAGAATAACTGCGAAGAAATTTTACAACAGGAAATCGGCATTGTATTCACTGCAATTCTTGAGCAGTGCGGTGTTTATTCACGAGATGAAGAAGGCAAAAAAGGCTTTATTAAATTTATTGAAAGTGTAAAGTAAATGTATAATTTTCACACGCACACATTTCGTTGCCACCACGCTGAGGGCAGTGACGAAGATTATGTTTTGCAAGCGATTAAAAACGGATATGACACTATTGGCTTTTCCGACCATGCGCCGTATCTTTTTCCAAACGGATATGTGAGCAGTTTTAGGATGCTGCCAAGTGACGCAAAAGATTATGTCGACCGTATTAACGCCCTTAAAAATAAATATCAAGGCAAGATTAACATTAAGCTTGGCTTTGAGCTCGAATATTATCCAAAGCTTATTGACGATGAAATCGAATTTTTAAAAAGTTTTAACTATGACTATTTAATTTTAGGTCAGCACTATACGGACAATGAATACGAAGAATATGCAAAATATTCAGGCGCAGTTACTACATCTGTAGCAGTTTTGGATAAGTACATAAATCAAGTGATTTTAGGCGCTAAAAGCGGACTTTTCACCTATGTTGCCCACCCCGATTTGATTAGATTTAAGGGCGACAATGATATTTACAAAGCTAAAATGAGATATCTTGCGACTGAGCTTAAAAAGATTGGTATTCCGCTTGAATTCAATTTTTTAGGCTTCACGGCAAAGCGCAACTACCCTAACCCTGACTTTTGGCAAATCGTTAAGGAAGTCGGAAATGATGTGGTTATCGGTCTTGACGCACACAAGCCGCAGGTTTACGCTGATAAAGAAAATCTCAAAAAGGCGAAAGATTATTTGAAAAGCCTTGATATTGCGCCGCTTGATGAAATTGAATTGGTAAGATAAATTATTGTTTATAATCGGTTGACGGCTTCGAGTGAATTGTGCGCAAGCACAAGAGACACGAGACTCCAAATTTGGCGACCCCAAGGAGCAACAAATTTGGGAGAAACAGTTCAGGGAACTGTTTCGTAGTGAGTAGTTTTATAAAGGCGACCGCAGTTCGCCCCTACGGTGATTTTTCTATTTTAAATAGTCTAAAATGATAAGACTATCGTAGGGGCGACCTTTGGTCGCCTTTATAATGTGGCAACGCCGTCAACCGATTGCAAACTATAATTTACCTTATCAACTCAACATTCCTCATAACCGTTTCTACCATGCAGACGGTGTCATCAAATGTTTTTTGATAGCTTCCGCCGTATTTTTTTGCTGTTTCTTTTATGATTTTTTCGCCGTTTCCGTGACCCGGTTTCGGTGATTTTTTCATTTTAACAAAATGATTTGATATGCTTATTTTGATTGTTTTACTGTTGACTTCGATATTAACATTAACGCTTTTGTCGTCACACTCTTTTGCGGCATTTATTGCGTTGTCGCAAAGGTTTAAAATAATTCTGCCCAAATCAAAATCATCAACCATAATGTCACAATTTTCATCAATGTTTATTTTAAGGTAAACATTTTCTTGCTTCGCTTCGTTTGATTTTATGTATAATGCGGTGTTGATTATCTTGTTTCTGCACAGCGGAACACCCGAAACCGAGGAAAGTTCCTTGCCTGCTTGGTTTATTAAATTTTGTGCTTTTTCGATGTCGCCGCTTTCGATAAACCCGTTTGCTAATGACAAAATATTTCTCATATCGTGCCTGAGTTTTCTCGTTTCCTCTTTTTCGCTGTTGATAAATTCAATGTTTTTGGCTTCAAATTCATTTTTTGCAACTGTTTGCGCAAGCTTTTTCATTTTTTCGTCCGATTTTTGTATTGCGTCAATTACAAAAATTGCAGTAAAGGCGATAACAGCATCAAGCAGAAATGCAATTAGTTCTATTTTTGCAAATGTCGCATTTGAAAATAACATATCGTGCTCATCAATATTTCCGAGAGTATTTTCAGATAAAATAATCATTGAAAGCAAAGGAAAACAGCAAATAATCGGTACAAGATAAAAGTATAAATATTTGAGCTGAAATGTATTTTGTCTGTTTACTTTGAAAAGCTTGACGAAAAATACAACGAGGTATGACATAATTAAAGTTAATGTTGTCATAAGTATAAATTCTGTCTTTGACCATTCGTAGTAGGAGAGCGAATCTATAAATTGCGCAAACTCGGGTTTGATATTTGTTATTAAAAACATATCTGCTATGCCTGTGAAGTTAGTTAGGCATATTATAAGAAAATCAACAAAAATGCATTTAAATACGGTCTTTTTAAATTTACTCTTTTCAGTCGCAAAAATTACAAAGGCAAATATACAAATGTGCTTTATTATTTGAGCAAATATGTAGTTGTAATCGTATTTATTAACAGGGAAGTAGGTAAAATTATAAGCGATGATTTCATAAAACAAGGTAAAGCCGAACGACATAAAAAGTGTTGTAAAAGTGTTGAACCTGTCTTTATAAAGCGAATGAACAATTACAAAATGCGAAAACGCACGAATAGCAACCAAAACCCAAAACCATATTGTAAAGCCGCTTAACATAACTGTTTGAAACATATTTTTACCTCAGTTTTCTACAAAAGATTTATATTCATTTACCATTTTGCCGTATGAAGAACGGGAAATTGTAATTTCTGTGTTATCGCATAAAATGTATTTGTGCCACTTAAACGCAACAATGTAGTGAAAATTTACCGCATAGCTTCTGCTGCACTGCTGAAAATTAATTCCTACTTTTTTGATTATGTCACCGAACTTTGCGACAGTCGTTATTTCTTTACCGTTTGCAAAATGAAAAACAGTCGTTTTGTTTTGCGCTTCAAAATATAAAACATCTTTAAGATTGATTAATAAGTTTAACTTGTTTGGTAAGGTTACTATCAGTTTTTGCTTCTTGCTTTTTAACGATTTAATACAGTTATCAAGGCATTGCTCAATATGTTTGTCGTTCATTTTTATTTTGTCTATATACCAATCGGGCTTGATATTAGAAATGTTATATATTTCGCCGGGAAAAGAAGTAATAATTACTGTCTGAAGTACCCTCCCATTTTTTTGCGCTCCTGCCTCGGCTAATTTGTTTATCATATTTTCTCCGTTTATCATAACATCAAGAAAAAGTATGTCCGCCGTTTCTTTTTCTTCTTCAAGTTTTTCGAAACTGCCAAGCGTGCTGATTTCAAAATCGGTATTAAGCTTTTCACCGGCATTTTTTATCTTTTCGCTAAGCTGCGTGCAAAACTTCTCGTCATCATCGCAAATAAGTATTTTTGTCATGTCTTTTCTCCTCTTTTTATTTGTCTATATTTTAACATAATTTGCTGTAAATGTCTTTATAAAGTTCTGCAACTCACACCAAAAACAAAGCAATACACACCGTTTCAGTTTACTTTCACGCTTTTAGATGCTATTCTTTAGATGTGTTAATTTATATTTTTAGGAGACAGAAAATGAAAAAAATTTTATCAATTCTTATTTCCCTCGCTATGCTCCTCAGCATAACAGCAGGGATGAATTTAACAGCCTATGCCGATACTGTCGGCGGTTCTTGTGGTCCTAATGCATATTGGTCACTTAATAAAGAAACCGGTGAATTTAAAATTTACGGTTCGGGCGATGTCACTTCAAGACCTTGGAGAGAAAATAATTGTGAATTGTTACGCTCGACAAGAACCATTGAAATTTCAGGAGTTAATAATGTCAGTTATGGCTCATTCTTATATGAAGGCTCGTCTTGGAAATCGTTTCCGGTTAATAAAATAATTGTAGGTAAAGGTGTTAAAACCATAGAGGGAGTTGCCTTTAGTGGTCTTGAATGGGTAAGGGATATTTGTATCGGTGAAGATGTTAAATATATTGATGGATATGCTTTTGACCAAATTTCTTTGTGCGCTCAAAATACAAGCGGCGATTTTCCATATGTTTTTTACAACTCTTCGCAAGAAAATTGGAATAAAATCTCAATTTCAATTCGTAATGACGAATTAGTTAATGCAAAGATTCATTATAATTCACAAGGTCATACCTTAATTCCGTCTTACGAAGCGCCTACCTGTACCGATATGGGTTTTAACGGATACAAATGTTCTGTTTGTAACAGAAAGATTTGCTTGGACGGTACTTATTATTTATATCCGATGAGTTATGATAATGGAGAAAGTGATATACCTGCGCTTGGTCACGATTTTTCGGATAATGCACAATACTGTAAAAGATGCGGTGAGAAAAATCCAAATTATGTTGAACCGACAACTGCCGAGCCTATATCAGCTCCGACTACTTCTTCAAATAATTCAAATAGCACCGGCACATATACCCATTATGTATATTATAATGACGATTCAACCACTGAATCTGCTTCAAAAACTACCTCAAAGCCTAAGGGTGCGAAGTTTAAGAAAGTAAAAGGCTCAAAGAAAGCAATCGCTCTCACTTGGGCAAAGGTTAAAGGTGTAAAGGGT